>NZ_SGTY01000020.1:0-48020 GCF_005435095.1 Halorubrum sp. CGM5_25_10-8B
ACCTCCGGGTCCTCGACACGCCGCAGCCGAACCCCGTGCTGGTGGGGGCGGAGACGGGGTTCGTGCTGATCGGAAGCGAACGCGACGGGGCGGGCGGGGAGACGAGCGAGGAGACGACCGGAGCGGTGAGTCGGTGGCACCGGATCGGCGACGACGCCACGCTCCGCGAGCGGTACGCGCCGCGGTTCGCGGCGGCCGAGCCGTACCGGCTCCGGACGCCGAGCCGACGGCGGGTGTACGAGGGGTTCGCGACGCGGTGTGACGAATCGGTCGCCGCGGCGGTGCTCCGCGCGCTCGATGCCGAGGTCGGCGCCGATTCGCGCGGAGCCGCGGGTCCAGACTCCGAGGAGACCCGCGTCCGCGCCTACGCGGTGGGCGCCCGCGAAGGCGCCCTCGACCGCACCCTCCGGCGGGCCTGCGAGGACGCGGGTCTCGGGAGCCCCTCGACGTTCACGCGGATAAAACGGCTCCTGCGGGAGGCCGAGCTGATCGAGACCGTCTCCGAGCCGCAACCGGTCGGGCGCCCGCGCGAGCGACTCGCGGCGCGCGGCGCGCTCGCGGCGGCGGAGACGGCGGAAGAGACGGTCGCGGCGGTTCGCGGCGTAACAGGGTGAGAAGCGTTCGGACGCCCGTCACCGGGCGTCATTCCGGACGGATCAGTCGTCTTTCGTCTTGATGTCCGCCGAGAGGCCCTGCGCCATCTCGATCTCCTTCGAGTTGTTCAGGGTCCACGCGGTGCGGTCGGTGACGGCCTCGATCGCCTCCCGGGCGGAGGGGTAGCCGTTGCCGGACTTCTTCACGCCGCCGAAGGGGAGCTGGACCTCGGCGCCGATGCACGGGAGGTTGCCGTACGCCAGCCCCAGCTCGGCGCGGTCGCGGTAGTAGTTGATCTGTCGGTAGTCCTCGGAGATGATCGCGCCAGCCAGCCCGTAGTCGGTGTCGTTCTGGATCTCGACGGCCTCCTCGATGTCGCCGTCGTACTCCATGAGCGCGACGTGGGGTCCGAACACCTCCTCGTGAGTACACGTCAGGTCGGCGTGGGCGTCGGCCTCGTAGACGAACGGACCGACCCAGTAGCCGTCCTCGTGGCCGTCTGGGATCTCCTCGTCGTCGAGCTCGGTCCGGTCGACGAGCACGTTCACGCCCTCCTCGCGGGCCGCCTCGTTGTTTCGGGTGACCTTCTCGCGGTGTTCCTCCTCGATGAGCGGCCCCATGAAGGTGTCCTCGTCGAGGGGGTCGCCGACCGCGACCGACTCCGCGACCTCGACGAACCGCTCCTTGAACTCGTCGTACACGTCCGTGTGGACGATCAGGCGCTCGGAGGAGACGCAGCGCTGACCGGTCGTCTTGAACGAGGACATCACCGCGGAGTGGACCGCGACGTCGAGGTCCGCCTCCTCGGTGACCACGATCCCGTTCTTGCCGCCCATCTCGCAGGCGGCGCGCTTGCCGGCGACGCCGCCGAGCTTCTCTTGGATGTGGTGGCCGACCTCGGCCGAACCGGTGAAGATGACGGTGTCGACGTCGTCGTTCTCGACGATCGCGTTGCCCGCGTCGCCGAACCCCTGTACCATGTTGAACACGCCGTCGGGGATGCCGGCGTCGTCGAACATCTCTGCGATGATCTGCGCGCACCACGGCGTCTGCTCGGCCGGCTTGAACACGACGGTGTTCCCCTCGACCAGCGCAATGGCCATGTGCCAGTAGGGGATCGCGACCGGGAAGTTCCACGGCGTGATACAGCCGGTGACGCCGCGCGGTTTCCGTCGCATGTACGCGTCCTTCGAGGGGATCTCCGAGGGGACGATGTCTCCCTTCGGATGCCGGGCGTCGCCAGCGGCCCACTCGACCATGTGCGCGGCCTCGACCACGTCCGCCTTCCCCTCGCTGATCTCTTTCCCGCACTCCTTGGTGACGATCTCCCCGAGCTCGTCGGTCCGGTCGCGGAGCTCGTGGTACACGTCCCAGAGGTACTCCGCGCGCTGGATCCGCGAGAGCTCGCGCCACTCCTCGAACGCCGCGTCCGCTGCGTCGGCCGCGCGGTCGACGTCCTCGGGGGTCCCCTGACGGAACTCTCCGAGCGTCTCTCCGGTCGCGGGGTTCTCGCTCTCGAAGGTCTCGGACCCGTCGCCGTCGACCCACTCGCCGTCGATGTAGTGCTGGTAGGGCTGCGCCATGTTCGAGACATCCGGTCGGCACGTCCAAATAACCCACCCTACCATGGTCGGTAAGGTCTTTGTGATGTAGTGCCAAACATGCGGTACCAATGGCGACAACCGAACCAGAAGGGGCGAGCGAGTGGGCCGGAACCCGGCTCACGCTCGACCTCTGGCATCCGAACTGCTGGGCGATCGAGGCGACGAAAAAGACCGGCGGCGGCGTCCTCGCACACGCGATCTACAACTCACCGATGGCCGAAAGCGACGCGCCGAACACGGTGAACGGCCTGTTCACGGCGTTCGGAGACACGAACGAGGAGGTCGAAGCGTTGCTCGACGCGATCCGCGAGTCCGACCGCGCGGGGAACCTCTTGGAGCTACAGGAGCGGTTCGGGCGCGCTCGGGACGCCCCGGGCAACGTCGTCCGCGAATTCTTCCTGGAGTACGACCCGGGCGACATGGTGTGTCCGACGCTTTTGGAACACGGCTTCGTCCACAGCGCGCCGGTCCGGATCGAGGGCGGACGGGAGGAGTGGCAGGTGTGTTTCGTCGGCGAGCGCACCGAGATCCGGGAGTCGCTCGACGCGGTTCAGGAGGCGGCCGGCGCGGAGGTGACGGTGGAGTCGATGTCGTCGTCGGGCCACGCCGGGCGGACCCCCCGCGAGCAGCGGCTCGACACGCTGACCACGACACAGCGGAAGGTGTACGAACACGCCCGCGAAGCGGGCTACTACGAGTGGCCCCGAGAGGCGTCGACGCGCGAGCTCGCCGACGACATGGAGGTCTCGAAGACGACGCTGCTCGAACACCTGCGGAAGGCGGAGTCGAAGCTACTGGACCCGTGAACGGCAGTGTCGACTGCGGAGCGAGTGTTACAGCGCGTCGAGCGCGGTACGGTATTTAAATATCCGCGAGCGACAGCGCCGATTGGTTATGAATGAAGGCGGTGGCGCGTGCCTGCGAGCGGCCGCTATCGGCGGCCGCGAGTCAGCACGCGCGAGGGAGTCAGTCGCCGGAGCGAAGCGACAGCGACTGACGAGGTTGGGGAGGCGTGAGGCGCCGTGCGGTCGCGGTCGGGTAGGGACTCGAAGGGGCAGTCGCGAGGACGGCGCAGGTGACGTAAGGACCGCAAGGAGCGGGCGAAGCGAGCGACTGAGGACCGCAGCGAGCGTGCGCCGTCCTCGCGACTGGGGCCTTGGAACTGTTTGCCGCCGATCTGCTAGCGACCATTTATAACCGAGCGGCCGGGGATTTGGAGGCGTCCGTCGTCGGTCGTTCAATCGCTGATAAACGGCGGACGGAAAACTCACACGCCGATTGATAAGTCGTAGCGCCCGATCGCCGGTCTTTGCCCCGGTTCGTTCAGTTCCCGACGATCGCGCGCAGCGCGAACAGGGCGTTCGACTTGCGCTCCCGGATCCGCCGGTAGAAGTAGGAGAACCACTTGGAGCCGTACGGGATGTACTGGTAGACTTTCACGTCGTCTTCGGCCGCGAGTTCGAACTGCGCCGACTCCCGGACGCCGGTCAGCATCTGGACCTCGTAGGGGGTCCCGTGGTCGGCGTACAGCTGCTTCGCGTAGTCGATCATCGCGGGGTCGTGGCTCCCGACGGCGACGCCGTCGTCGAACGCCTCGAACATGTATGCGAGGCAGTCGCGGTACGACTCGTCGACGCGCGCCTTCTTATTGTAGGAGATCTCGGCCGGCTCGTCGTACGCGCCCTTGACGAGTCGGACCTTCCCCGGGAGGTCGGCGAGCCGTTCGAGGTCCTCGCGGGTCCGCTTCAAGTTCGCCTGTACGCAGACGCCGACGTTGCCGTCCGTCTCGACGGCGTGCCGTTCGAACGCGTCGAGCGTCACGTCGGTGGTCTCGTGGTCCTCCATGTCGATCCAGACGAAGGTGCCCGTCCCGTCCGGCCCGGTCGCGGACGGCGCGTTAGCCGCCTCGACGATCCGTGCGAGGTTCTCTTCGAAGACGTCGTCGGCGATGTCGAGGCCGATCTGGCTCGATTTGACCGAGACGCAGGCGTCGACGCCGCGCTCCGCGATCGCCTCGACGAGGTCGACGTACGCGTCGGCGTCGGCGTCGGCGGGGGGCCGTTCCTCGTAGTGTTCGCCGAGCAGGTTCAGGATGCCGGCCACGCCGCGGTTGTTGAGCCCCTCGACGTGAGCGAGCGCCGCCTCCGGCGTCTCCCCGGCGACAAAGTTGCTCGCGATGGGCGGGATCATGCGATCACTGCGGATCCGGAGCGGTATATAATGGCACCCGACCAATTGTTCCGAAGACATATTCCTGTATAAAATTTTTTCAGTCCCACTACCAGCCGATTCATCGATCTGCCGCGCGCTCACCGACCATGGACGGGTCGGGGTTAAGGTAGCCGAATGTGCTCGGGACTATCGGAAACATATGTCACGGAATACCACGGGCATGACGGATCGGCGGACGCTGCTGAAACTGACCGGCGGTGCGGGACTCGTCGGACTGTCGGGCTGTCTCAGCACGACTGACGACGGCAGTGACGGCAGCGACGGCAGCGACGGCAGCGACGGCGGCGACGGCGGCGACGGCGGCGACTCGACCGAGGCCTACGAGATCGGGATGGTCGACTCCCAGACCGGGTCGCTGTCGGCGTTCGGCGAGCGGAACCAGCGCGGCGTCGACCTCGCCCTCTCGATGGTCAACGAGGTCGGCATTAACGGGCGAGACCTCGACATCGTCGTCGAGGACTCCGAGAGCGAGAACCAGGGCGGGATCGCTGCCGCCCAGAAGCTCGTCAATCAGGACGGCGTGCCGTTCCTGATCGGCGCGGTCGGCTCCGGCGTCTCGCTGGCCATCTACGAGAGCGTCATCGAAGGAACGGATGTCGTTCAGCTGAGCCAGAACTCCACCGGGCTCAACCTCACCGAGTTCCCGGGACTGCTCCGGATGTCGCCGTCGGGGCGGAGCCAGTCGCTCGCGCTCTCGAACCTCATCAGCGACGACGGCTACGACGAGGTTGCGATCACCTACGTCAACAACGACTACGGCCAGAGCCTCACGGACGCGTTCGTCGACGCGTACGAGGGCGAGGTCGTCTACAACACGCCGCACGATCAGGACCAGCAGTCGTACTCCAGCGTCATCTCAGAGATGAACAGCTCCGGCGCCGACGCGTGGCTGTTCATCACCTACCAGGCCGAGTTCGCGACGATGGTCAACGAGGTGTTCTCCTCGGGGTACGAGGCGCAGTTCTACGGCGCCGACTCCGTCTCCGGCGACAACGTGCTCGAGAACACCCCGGAGGGGAGCATCGAGGGGATGAAGATCGTCGTTCCGTCCGCGCCCGTCGAGGAGGAGAACTACCAGTCGTTCGCGGACACCTTCGAGTCGGAGTACGGCCGGCAGCCGACCTCGTGGGCGGCGTACGCGTACGACTGCGTGATCAACGCCGCCTTGGCGATCCAGGCCGCGGACGAGTTCACGGGGGCGGCGCTCCAGGACACCGTCCGGCGCGTCTCCGGGCCGGAGGGCGAGACGGTGACTTCGTTCGAGGCCGCGAGCGGGATCCTCGCGGACGGCGGCGGACCGGACGACGTCGACTACCAGGGGGTCAGCGGCCCCATCGACTTCGACGAGAACGGGGACCCGATCGGCTTTCTTCAGGTCCTGGAGGTCCAGGACCACGCGTACGAAGGCATCGACTTCATCGAAGGCTAATCCCGACCGATGACCGTCCTCGGATACCTGGCTAACGGATTGGTGTTCAGCAGCATCATCGTCCTCGGCAGCATCGGGCTGTCGCTGGTGTACAGCATCGCGGACTTCGCGAACTTCGCGCACGGCGACACGATGACGATCGGTGCGTACTCGGCGCTCGTGACCTTCGGTGCCGTCGGCGGGCTCGGCGGCGCGGTGTTGGGGCTCCCGTACGGCTTCTTCCTGGCCTTGGTCGTCGGGATCGCAGTCGCCGCGGTCGTGGCGGTCGCCACCGAGAAGCTCATCTACGAGCCGCTCGATGTCGACTCGATCGGCCTGCTGATCACGTCGATCGGGATCGCGTTCATCTACCGCGCGGTGATCCAGATCCGGTTCGGCTCCGACTTCACCCGGTTCGACGTCCGGCCGCTGCGGCCGATCGAGGCGCTGGTGCCGTACGGCGTCCGGATAACGCTCCACGACGTCGCGATATTCGGATCGGCGGTGGCGCTCGTCGTCGGGCTCCACGTCCTGCTCCAGTACACCGACCTCGGTCGGAAGATGCGCGCGATGGCGGACAACCCCGACCTCGCGCGGGTTAGCGGTATCCGGACGAAGCGGGTCAAGCTGTGGACGTGGGTCATCGGCGCCGGGCTCGCCGGCGCGGGCGGCGTGTTCCTCGGACTGTTCAATCAGCTCGCGCCCCGGATGGGCTTTAACCTCCTGTTGGTGATCTTCGCGGCGGTGATCCTCGGCGGGATAGGCTCCGTCTACGGCGCGATGGCGGGCGGGTTCCTCATCGGCATGATAAACCAGCTAACGCCGTTCTTCTCCAACGTGGTCGAGGCGCTACCGATCCGTCCGAACTGGCTCGCGACCGTGATCGAGAACATGATCACTATCGAGTACGCGAACGCGATCGCGTTCGTGATCATGGTCGTAGTGCTGTTGGTCCGGCCCAACGGGATCGCCGGGGAGGGCGCGACGTGAGCCTCCTCGACGACCCGAAAGCGGCGTTCGCAGACCTCTCCCGCCCGGAGGGGTGGGTGCTTGGCGTCAGCGTCGCGTTCGTACTGTTCCTCTTCGTCGCGATGCTCACCGGCGCGCTCGGTCCGACGTACTTCCTGTTCCTCGTCGGGCTGGCGGGGATGTACGCGCTGTTGTCCTTCGGGCTGAACGCCCAGTGGGGGTTCACGGGACTGATCAACTTCAGCGTCGCCGCGTTCTTCGGCATCGGCGCGTACGGCACCGCGCTGATGACCGCGAGCGGCTCGCCGATCGCCGGCGGATTCAGTCCGCTCGTCGGGCTCGCCGTCGCGCTCGTCGTCGCGCTCGCGCTCGCGCTGCTCATCGGCATCCCGACGCTCAGGCTCCGGGCCGACTACCTCGCCATCGCGTCGCTCGGGCTCGCGGAGGTCGTGCGGCTGATCGTGTTAAACGAGCGCTGGCTGACGAACGGGAGCGCGGGGCTGCGCGGCATCCCGGGCTTCTTCGACGGGTGGCCGGTGCTCTCGACGTTCCCGGAAGCGATGCCGGGGCTCCGGCTGGAGGTGATCCCCGGGTCGCCGGTGATCCTGGAGACGGCGTTCTGGCAGGCGTCGCTGAACGTCCTGTTGGTGCTCGCGTTCGCGGGCGCGGCGTACTTCGTCCTCCGGCGCGCGCACCGATCGCCGTGGGGGCGCGTGCTGCGCACGATCCGCTCCGACGAGGACCTCGCGCGGGCGCTGGGCAAGAACACCTACTCGTTCAAGATGCAGTCGTTCGTCCTCGGGAGCCTGATAATGGCGCTTGCGGGCGTCTTCTACGCGCATCTGAACCTCTACGTCGGGCCGGGCGACTTGGACCCGATCACGACGTTCTACGCGTGGGTCGCGGTGATCTTGGGCGGCAGCGGCTCCAACCGTGGAGCGCTGTTCGGCGGGATCGTCATCGTCACGATCCGCGAGGGGACGCGCTTCCTGAACGACGTGGCGCTCCCGATCGACCCCGCGCCGTTGCGACTGCTGTTGATAGGCGTCGTCATCGTCGCCGTCATGCGCTACCGGCCGCAGGGGGTCCTCCCGCCGCAGCGGGAGCTGATCTGGCCGAGCGCGGTCGGCGGTGGCGGAACGCCCGAGACGCCGGACAGCGGCGTCCGCGAGCGGAAGGGAGGTGGTGACGATGAGTGAGGGCGCGCTTCCGAAGGAGGACGCGGTCCTCCGCGTCGACGACCTCCAGAAGTCGTTCGGCGGGCTCGCGGCGACCGACCACGCGACGTTCGCGGTGGAGCGCGGAACCATCACCGGGCTCATCGGCCCGAACGGCGCCGGGAAGTCGACGCTTTTCAACCTCATCTCCGGCTTCTACGAGCCGGACGGCGGGACCGTGGAGGTGAACGGGACCGACGTGACCGGCATGGAGCCGTACCAAGTCGCGGAACACGGGCTCATCCGGACGTTCCAGACGCCCCGGAAGCTGGAGGGGATGACGGTCCGCGAGGCGATGCTGGTCGGCCCGCGGAAACAGCCCGGCGAGTCGTTCCTCACGCTTTTCACCTCGCCGGGGACGATCGCGGAGAGCGAGTCGGCGAACCTCGCCGAGGCGGAGCGGATACTGGAGGACTTCGAGATCGACCACCTCGCGACCCAGCCCGCCACCGACATCTCCGGCGGCCAGATGAAGCTCGTCGAGCTCGCGCGGGCGATGCTCGCCGAGCCGGAGGTGCTGCTGCTCGACGAGCCGGTGGCGGGGGTGAACCCGACGCTGGCGAAGAAGCTCAAAGGCCAGATCCGGCGGCTCAACGAGCAGGGAACGACGTTCCTGCTCATCGAACACGACATGGAGTTCGTGATGGACCTGGCGGACCCGATCGTCGTCTTGGATCAGGGACACGTCCTGACGGAGGGGACGCCGGAGGGGGTCCGGAACGACGACCGCGTCATCGACGCGTACCTCGGAGGCGGAAGATGAGCGACGGTATGACAGACGACACGACCGGGGCCGCGGACGGGCCTCACGGCGGAACCGACCCCGTGCTCTCGCTGTCGGGCGTCGACAGCGGGTACGGCGAGGTGCAGGTGCTCGACGACTGCTCGGTCCGGCTCGACCCGGGCGAGATCGTCTGTCTCGTCGGGCCAAACGGCGCCGGGAAGTCGACGGTGCTCAAGACCGCGTTCGGGATGTTGACTCCGTGGACGGGGATCGTCGAGTACCACGGCCGCGACATCGGCGGGATGGCGCCCGAGGAGATCGTCCGCGAGGGGATCGGCTACGTCCCCCAGACCGACAACGTGTTCGGCTCGCTGACGATCGACGAGAACCTCCGGATGGGGGGCGTCGCCCGCGACGGGAGCCTCGAGGAAGTCATCGAGACGCTGTACGACCGGTTCCCGATCATCGACGAGAAGCGCGGCTCGAAGGCGAAGACGCTCTCCGGCGGCCAGCGTCAGGTGCTCGCGTTCGCCCGCGCGCTGGTGATGGAGCCCGACGTGCTGCTCATCGACGAGCCGTCGGCGGGGCTCGCACCGAACACCGCCGACGACGTGTTCGAGGACGTCAAGGAGGTCAACGACATGGACACGGCGATCCTCATGGTCGAGCAGAACGTGACGAAGGGGCTCGGCATCTCCGACCGCGGCTACGTCCTCGACCAGGGGACCGTCCGGTTCGAGGGGACGCCGGAGGAGCTGCTGAACGACGAAGAGGTCTCGCAGCTGTACCTGGGCGGCTGAGTCTCCGGTCGGTCCGCTTTCTCGCGGCGTCTCACGCCGTGCGCTTCTCGAGCTCGCCCGTCAGCTCCGCGGCGTCGAAGTCGTGGTCGGGACGGATCGCGACGAAGTCGAGGAATCGGCGCGCCGCGAGCAGCTCGTCGGTCGAGTAGCTCGTCAGCGCGGCGGCGATCGCGTCGGCCGCGCCGAGGATCGGCTCCAGCGCCGCGAGCGCGCTCGCGAGGTCGTACGCGCGAGCGGCCTCGCGCCCGTCCTCGCTCACGCGGGTGGCGTCGATGACGTAGAGGTCGCCGTCGGCGACGAGGACGTTCTCGGCCCGGAGGTCGCCGTGCGCGAGCCCCGCGTCGTGGACGGTCCGCAGCGTCGAGAACAGCTCTGGCGCGAGCCGGGCGACGGCGTCGGCGTCGAGCTCGCCCAGCGTGCGGAACTCGGGGAGGTACTCCAACACCAGCACGCCGAGGTCGCCGACCTCGAACGCCTCGACCGGCTCCGGCGCGTTGACGCCGAGCTCGCGGACCCGGCGGGTCGCCTCCAGCTCGTGACGCGCCATCTCGTAGGGGGTCTCGTGGCGCTCGAAGAACCCCTCGGTGCCGGACGAGACCGCGCCGAGGTTCCGCCCGGTGGTGAACAGCGCGTGGACGAGCGTGTTCTGCCGGGTGATCACCTTCACGAAGAGGTCGTCGTCGACGACCATCGGCGTCGACAGCCAGTTGTCGGCGTCGAGAAACCGGACCCGGATCGTATCGCGGTCGTACCGGTCCGCCAGCTCGCGCGCGACGCGCTCGACGTCGGGCCAGTCGACGCGCCCCCGGACGAGCTCGCGGAACTCCATACCGACGGCACGCGGCGGCGCCTGATAAGTCGTCGGCTCGCGGCGGCGCCTGATAAGTCGTCGGCGCGGGGCGACACCGCCGACCCCGCCACAGTCCATCACGGTCGTTCGCATCGTTTATGCCCACGCGTCGCAATTCTTGCCCATGGACTTCGAGGTACCCGCCGAACACCGGATGATACGCGACACCGTCCGAGAGTTCTGCGAGGAGGAGATCGCGCCGATCGCCCAGGAGATCGAGGACGAACACCGCTTCCCCGAGGAGGTGTTCGAGTCGCTCGCGGACTTGGACATGATGGGGATTCCGGTCTCGGAGGAGTACGGCGGGCTCGGCGGCGACCAGCTGATGTACGCCCTGGTCACGGAGGAGCTCGGCCGCGTCTCCGGCGGGATCGGCCTCTCGTACGCCGCGCACACCTCTCTGGGCGCGAAGCCGATCGACCTGTTCGGCACCGACGAACAGAAGGAGGAGTGGCTCCGCCCGCTCGCTGAGGGCGAGGGGCTCGGCGCGTGGGCGCTCACGGAGCCCGGGAGCGGCTCGGACGCCTCCGACATGGACACGACCGCGGAGTACGACGCCGAGGCGGGCGAGTACGTGCTGAACGGCACCAAGCAGTTCATCACGAACGCGAACGTCGCGAACTCGGTCCTCGTGAAGGCGGTGACGGACCCCGAGGCCGGCTACGACGGCATCTCGACGTTCATCGTCGACCCCGAGAACGACGACGGGTTCGAGGTGACGACGGTCTGGGACAAGATGGGGCTCAACAGCTCGCCGACCTGCGAGATCAGCTTCGACGACGTGCGGATCCCGGAGGACCGGCTGCTCGGCGAGGAGGGCGAGGGGTGGACACAGACGATGAAGACGCTCGACGGCGGGCGCATCTCCATCGCCGCGCTCTCGGTCGGGCTTGCGCAGGGGGCCTACGAGGCCGCCAAGGAGTACTCCGGCGAACGCGAGCAGTTCGGCAAGCCGATATCGAAGTTCGACGCGGTCCGCGACAAGGTGGTCCACATGCACCGGCAGATCGAGCGCGCCCGACTCCTCACCCACCGGGCGGCGACGAAGTACGACGCCGGGGAGTCGGTCACCCGGGAGTCGGCGCTGGCGAAACTCGACGCCAGCGAGGCGGCCCGCGAGGTCGCCGAGGAGGCGGTCCAGACGCTCGGCGGCTACGGCTACACCACCGACTTCGCGCCGCAGCGCTTCTACCGCGACGCGAAGCTGATGGAGATCGGCGAGGGGACCAGCGAGATCCAGCACGTCGTCATCGGGCGCGAACTCGGCCTCTAGTCGGGCGAGTCGTCAGTCAGCGACGCCGGGCGCTCGGCGCGCCTCAGGGGAATTCGATCAGGTCGTCGTCGACGGCGCGCAGGCTCTCCGCGAGCCGCGAGCCTTCAGGGACCGCCCGCCGGAACGGCGCCGAGCCGAACGCCGCCTCGCCGTTGACGGAGACGAGCCCGAGGTCGACGGGGTCGCCGTCGAGTCCCGTTAGGAACGCGACGGTGCGGACCGCGGGCACGTCGCCCGCCCGCGCGTCCGGGTCGATGGAGCCGTACAGCGTGCGGTTCTCCGCGACGTGGTGGACGCAGGTCGGCGTCGGCGCGAAACACAGGAGGTAGCGCGCGCCCGGCTCGGTGCGACCGAGCTTGGGGCGGAGCGCGTGGCGTTCGTCGACGTGGAAGTACCGCTCCATCCGGCGGTACTGGCGCAGGATCTCGTTCGCGCCGGTGGCGCGGCGGACCGCGGCGTCGGCCTTGAGCTCGATCACGCGGTCGACCGGTTCGGGCGTTCGGGTTCGGACGAAGAGGTCGACGACCCCCTGCCGCCCGTCGGCGTCGTACGGCTCCTCGAGCCGGATCGCTGGCGACTTGGCCGTCGCCTCGTAGTGTTCGACGAGCCGGGTCGCGAGCGCGTCCTCGCGCATGGCTCTCGCGAGGCGTCGGAGGGCGATAAGTCCGCCCTTCGCGGCGCGCTGCGACCGCCCGCCGACCGGAGTCATAGCCGCTCGGGAAATTCCTGCGAACCGGAAGCTATCACGGGGTTTGTAAGGCTCCGACCCCTACGAAAAGTGATGTCTGATAAACTGTCCAGACGGCGGTATCTCGCCGGAACCGGCGCCGCGTTGACTATCGGGACACTCGCGGGCTGCTCCGGAGGCGGTGACGGCTCCGACGGGTCGGACGGTTCCGACGGCTCCGGCGGAGGCGGCAGCGCCGTCGAGGACGTCCCGAGCGAGATAGACGAGTACCTGTCCGAGGCCCGGATGTACGAGGGCACCATCATGGACTTCACGGGACAGGACGAGGTGACCGTCGAGGTCGGCGCCGGCGACGTCGGGTTCGCCTTCTCGCCGGCGGCGATCCGCATCGACTCCAGCACGACCGTCGTCTGGGAGTGGACCGGCAACGGGGGCGCGCACAACGTGGCCTCGGTCGAGGGGTCCGAGTCCGACTTCAACAGCGGCGACTCCGTCTCCGAGGAGGGGCACACGTTCGAGCAGTCGTTCGACAACACGGGGATCCAGCTGTACCAGTGTACCCCCCACCAGGCGAACGGGATGCTCGGCGCCATCGAAGTCGTCGAAGCGTAAGCGGCCCACTTCGCGCGGTTCGAACGCGAGCGCGATTTTTTCACGCCTGCTCGGCGTTCACGAGAGGAACGACCAGCGCACGTCAACGATCCGGTCGCGTTCGCTGGTGACCGTGGGCCGCGCGAGGTGGTCGTTGGCGTTGGCGCCGGCCTCGGCGAGCCGCGACAGCGCCTCCTCCAGCGTGCGCTCCGAGCGCTCCACGCTGGCGTCGCGTTCGTAGGGGGCGTCGATCGGGTCCGCCGGCGAGTTCGAGATCGCGATCGCGTCGGTGAGGTCGCCGCCGATCGCGTGCGGCGGCTGGTGGAAGTGCCAGTCGCCGACCGTGAGGAAGAGCCACACGTCGCCGTTGATGGCGTGGTACTCGCCGGTGACGCCGTCGGCGTCGTACGCGACGACCCTAGAGAGGACGGCGGTTTTGAGCCGGTAGAGGGCGTCTTTCCGCGCCGAGCGGACGTTGCTCTCGGTCACGTCGCCGCGCTCGTAGGCGGCGGTGGCCTCGTCGGCGAACTGCTTCGCGACCTTGTTGACGACGTACAGCGATTCGAGCAGGTCGTCCGTCGGTTCGAGCGGAGTCACGAGGGGTACCGGTCGGGGCTGCGACCGGACGCAGATGGGGTCGTCGCGCGGATAGGCGTTTCGGGATCCGAGACGTCGAGACGGACCTCGCTGTCGCCGCAGCGGGTGCCCCGGATGGTTAATTCTTTAAGCGCAGGGACGAAGGGGTGAGTAAGATGGCGCACGACTCCGTGAAAATGTATTCGGCGATATACGTCGCCCTCCTAGTCGCGGCGACGCTGAACTTCGCTCTCTTCGAGACGTCGTTCATCGAGTTCACCTACGCGCAGGCGCTCGGCGGCACGCTGGTGATCGCGACGGTCAAGACGCTGCTCATCGTCGCGTACTTCCAGCACCTGAAGTGGGAGAACCGCTCGCTGACCTACCTGATGGGGCTCGCGCTCGCGCTCACCATGCTGCTGATGGCGGCCGCGACGTACTCCATCTCGTAACGACTCGCGGCGTCTCTTTCTCGCTCGAACGCCTCCGAACCGTTTTCCCGGCACTTTCGCCGGGTTTTCGCTCGACCGAGCACGGTCCCGACGAGGGTCTTTCTGCTGCCACCACCTAGTGGTATTAGTTAGTTATAACTCGCCGCAAGACGAGGGACCGATGCGATGGGTTTCAGCGACCGACTCCTCGAGGCCGGATCAGAGATCTGGGACGCACAGAAGCGACACCCGTTCGTCGTTGAACTCGCGGAGGGTGAGCTCGACGAGGGCGCGTTCCGTCACTGGGTGAAACAGGACTACCGGTACCTGCTCGACTACGCGCGCGTCTTCGCGCTCGCCGGTACGAAGGCTGACGACGAGGAGACGACGCGGCGGCTGACGGCGACCGCGCACGCGACGCTGGACGACGAGATGGACCTCCACCGGTCGTTCGCCGCCGACTACGGGCTCTCCGTCGACGACCTCGACGCGGTCAAGAAGGCGCCGACCTGCGCCGCCTACACCGACTTCCTCGTCCGGACGGCCCACGAGGGGTCGATCGCGGAGATCGCGGCCGCGATCTACCCGTGCGGGCAGGGGTACCTCGACGTCGCCGACCACATGGCGAGCCTCGCGACCGAGACCCACCGGTACACGCCGTTCATCGAGAAGTACAACAGCGACGCGTTCCGCGAGACGGTCGCGTGGATGCGAGACCTCGTGGACCGGTACGGCGAGGCGTACCCGGGCGAGCGCGACGCGATGCGCGCGGCGTTCCTGCGGAGCGCCCGCCTCGAACACGCGTTCTGGGAGATGTGTTACACCCGGGAGACGTGGGAGGTCTGAGTCGAGGAGCAGTCGCGCCGACGGCGGGAACGCCGACCGAGTTTTTTGTAGCCGGAGCGTGATCCGTCCGCATGGACCTACGCGCCGCAACGGTCGAAGACGTCGACGCGGTCCGGTCGGTCGCCCGCGAGTCGCTCGTGGCGTCGTACGGACACGCCGTCGGCGAACAGCTGCTGGACGAGGCCGTCGAGGAGTGGTACGACGCCGACGACCTCGGGGACGACATCGACGACGACGACGCGGTGTTCCCGGTCGCCGCCGTCGACGGCGACGTGGTCGGGTTCGCGGAGAGCTACGTCGTCGGCCGCCGCGAGCGGGTCGGCGAGATCGACTGGCTCCACGTCCACCCCGACCACAGGGAGTCCGGCATCGGCTCCGCGCTCCTCGAACGGGTCGAGTCCGCGCTCCGGGATGCCGACGTGGACCGGATCGAGGCGCGCGTCCTCGCCGACAACGAGGCCGGCACGGCGTTCTACCAGCGAGAGGGGTACGAGCTCGCCGGCGAGCGCGACGTCGACATCGGCGGCGAGCCGTTCGCGGAACGGGAGTACCGGAAGCAGATCGGTCGCCTCACCGGCATCTCTGAGGCAATCTACGAGACGGACGACGGAGACCGGGTCCACGTCGCCTTCGACGAGAGCGAGCGCGGGTCGCTGGCGCCGTTCTACGTCGCCTACGTCGACGCGGACCACGAGCGCCGGTACGGCTACCTCTGCGGCAACTGCGAGGGAACGGACGTCGCGATCGACACGATGGACCGGATGGAGTGTCGCAACTGCGGCAACCGCCGGAAGCCGACGCGGTGGGACGCCGCGTACTGACACGCTCCGGCCCGCGGAGAACGTCGCTCCGCGCTACGCCGAGACCACTCTCTCAGAGCGTCTGTTTCACGCCGATGACCCGCTCCTCGGCCTCGCGGCCGGGGTCCCACTCGCTCCCGTCGCGGTCAGATTCGCGGTGCTCCTCCACGGTCCGTGCCATCGCTTCGTCGACCGGCGTCGACTCCCAGCCGAGGTCGGCGAGCGCGCAGGTGTCGAGCAGGTGCGGGTACTCGCGGTAGAGGACGAAGTCGTCGGCGTCGAGCCCGCCGGCCGCGAGCGCGTCGTCGCTCGCCGGGACGACCTCACAGTCGACGCCGGCGGCGTCGGCGATCGCCTCTAACGTCTCTCGTAGGGTGAGCGCGCGTCGGTCGCCGACGTTGTACGCCGCGCCCGGCTCGCCGCGCTCGGCGACGATCCGCAGCGCGCTCGCCACGTCCTCGACGTACGCCCGGTGCCAAAGGTTCTGTCCGTCGCCGGGGACGACCACGCGGTCGTGCGAGAGCACGCGGTCGATCCAGTAGTCGAGCCGCTCCGTGTAGTCGTGCGGCCCGTAGACGATACACGGGCGAACCGCCGTCGCGGACACGCCGTCCTCGGCGGCCGCGAACACCGCGCGGTCGCCCTCGGCCTTCCGATTGCCGTACGTCTCGTGGGCGTCGTCGGTGGCCTGCGCGTCGGTACACGGCTCCAGCGGCGTCTCGCCCTCCCGCTTGGGGATCTCCTCGGCCGCGTAACTGGATCCCGACGAGATGTACACGTAGCCGTCGACGTCGGCGAAGATCTCGGTCGCGGCCTCCACGTCGGCCGGCTGATAGGCGACGCAGTCTATCACGACGTCCGGTTCGACCGACAGCTTCGCGGCGCGCAGCGCGGTCTCGTCTTTCCGATCCCCCTCGACGTGAGTCACGCGGTCGTCGTCCGCGAATGGGTTCTCGTGGTTCCCGCGGTTGAATATCGCGACCTCGTAGTCGTGTGCCAGCAGTTCCTCGACGGTGTGTCGCCCGATGAACCGCGTGCCGCCGACGACGAGCGCCGTGTCTGTCATACCCGAGATCCGATGAGCGAGGTAAAAAACGTGGCCGAACCGGAAGGCGACGGGCCGGCTCAGTCGTCGCCGCGGGGCCCGTCGCCGCGCCACCGGCGATACAGGAGGTACGCGACGCCGAGGCCGATCCCCCAAGTGCCGACGCCGAACACCGCGAACGCGACCCCCGAGAGGAACTCACCGAGCGGAACGCCGAACATACCCGGGTTCGGCGCGTCCGCCACATAAACGCTCCGAGAGAGGGGTAGGTTCTCGGGGCGGGAACCCGTACGGGCGCTCATGACAGACCACACGCGTCGGCGACCCTGGCTCGCCGCCCTGCTCGCGCTCGTCGTCTCCGGGCTCGGCCACGCATACCTCCGCCGGTGGGCCCGCGCGTTCGGCTGGTACGTCGCGGTCACCGCCGCGGTCTTCGTGTTCGTCCCCGAGGCGGCGATCTCTGGCGTGCTCGCCGGCGAGCCCCCGCCGGTTCGGGACGTGGCCCCCGCCGCCGCGGTCGTCGGCGCGAGCGTCATCGACGCGTACGTCGTGGCGCTCCGCAACAACCGCGAACACGAGCGGGAACGCGACGCGGCCCGCTCAGCCGACGCCGCGGAGCCGACCGCCGGCGGAACGGTCGACGGCCCGGCCGCGCCGTCAACGGAGACGACGAGCGACGAGACCGTGCGCTGTCCGGAGTGTGGCAAGGAGACCGACCCGACCGTCGACTTCTGTCAGTGGTGCGCCGAGCCGCTCGGCGACGACGCTACGTGAGTGGACGAAAGGGAAAAAGACCGGACCGCGACCGACCTCAGAAGAGGTAGAACAGCGGGAAGATGAACACCCAGACGATGTCCACGAAGTGCCAGTAGAGGCCGAAGTACTCGATCGGCCGCTCGTCGTCGAGGTAGTGACCCTGGTAGGCCCTGACGAACAGGAAGATGGCGATCACTAAGCCGAGCAGCACGTGGATCCCGTGGAGTCCGGTCGTGACGTAGTAGATCGACGCCTGAATCGGGTCGCCGTGGGCGTTCGCCGAGATCGTCACGCCGCGGTCGAATATCTCGTGGTTCCACTCCCACAGCTTGATGGCCATAAACGTGAACCCGAGCAGGATGGTCGTCCCGAGCGTCGCCAGCAGCCCCTGCCGGCTCTCGCGGCGGGCCGCGACCAGCGCGAGGATCACCGTGAACGAGGAGGTGATCAGCACGAAGGTGTTGATGAGCCCCGGCAGCGACTCGGTCAGCGGCGACCAAGTCATCCAGCCCGCGTTGTAGCGGACGAAGATGGCCGCCGAGAGGAACGCGCCGAAGACGATCACGTCGGAGGCCAAGAAGAACCACATCCCCAGCTTCACCTTCTCGACGCCGTTGAACGGCCAGCGCTCGGCGAACTCGGTCGGCGGGGCGTAGAAGTCTTCGAGTCCCCACTTCACGCCGGTGTAGAGGAGCCCGACGAGGCCGGCCACGATGGCGATCGGATACATCGCGTTGGAGATGACGACGTTGCTCTGCAGCGCCGTCTCACCCAGCTCCACGGTGACCGCTTCGGCGAAGCCGGAGAAGCCGAACAGCGTGACGCCGAGCGCGAGCGCGAGGGCGAACGGCCAGATGCTCGCGTGACTCGGGTGTTTGTCCCAGTAGGGGTACTCCGAGATGTGCGCCGAGTGACTGTCGCCGCCGTCGGTGGCGACGTCGCCGTTGTCGTCGGTCTTCATCGCGGGGCCGCCGTCCGGCACGTAGTCTTTCACGAACTCCAGTTTCCCGGAGGCGTACGACGGCCGGTTCGGCCAGTTCTCCAGCGGCGGGGGCGAGGAGACCGCCCACTCCGCCGTCCGCGAGTAGTCCCACGGGTTATCGCCCGCGGGCTCGCCGGAGACGTAGGACTTCGCGAAGTTGTAGAACATGATGAAGAACGAGAACCCGAGCACGAAGGCACCGATCGTCCCGAACTGGTGGTAGATCTGGAACTCGGGGTTGTACTCGAACACCCGGCGGGGGGTCTCCCAGCCGAGGAACATCGAGAAGTAGACGGCGTTGAAGCCGATGAAGAAGATCACGAAGTGGAGCTTCCCGAGGAACTCGTCGTACATCTTCCCCGTTATCTTCGGGAACCAGTAATAGGCCCCGCCGAACAGCGCCGTCGCGCCGCCGAACATCACGTAGTGGAAGTGCGCGACCACCCAGTAGGTGCCGCGGAACTCGTAGTCGAGCACGATGGCGCCGAGGAAGACGCCGGTGATCCCGCCGAGGATGAACAGTAGCAGCGCCCCGAACGCGAACAGGAACGGCGTCGTGAACTGGATCCGCCCCTTGATCAGCGTGTAGATCAGCGCGAAGACGACCAGGTCGAACGGCAAGGAGATGCCGATGGTCGTCGCCATCATCAGCGTCTTGATCTCCAGGTTGATCGTCGTCAGGAACATGTGGTGCATCCACACGAGGAACGACTGGACGGAGATCAGACAGATGGAGATGATCACCCACTTCCGGCCGACCAGGCGACGCCCGGAGAACGTCTGGAACAGCTCCAGCATGACGCCCAGCGCCGGGAAGAAGACGATGTACACCTCGGGGTGACCGAAGAACCAGAACAGGTGGCCCCACAGGAGGGACCCG
Organism: Halorubrum sp. CGM5_25_10-8B; assembly: GCF_005435095.1. Classification (NCBI taxonomy): domain Archaea; kingdom Methanobacteriati; phylum Methanobacteriota; class Halobacteria; order Halobacteriales; family Haloferacaceae; genus Halorubrum; species Halorubrum sp. CGM5_25_10-8B. The sequence goes on from NZ_SGTY01000020.1 coordinate 19,267, forward strand.
CCTTCGGTCGCCGAGAAGTAGACGCTGCCGAGGACGCGGTCGGCCGCGAGGATGAGCCCGACCGCGAGCAGCGCGGCGAACGCGAACAGCATCATCCACACGGTCGCGAGCATCGACCAGGTGAACATCGGCATGTCCATGATCCCCATCCCCTCGGCGCGGGAGTGGTGGATGGAGGTGAGGAAGTTCACCGTCGACGTCGTCGTGCCGGTGACGAACATCGCGAGCGCGAGGACCGCGCCGGTCGACCCGATGCTCGGGGTGTACATCGGCACGTTGAGCGGGGCGTATATCGTCCACCCCGCAGAGAGGGTCCCGCCCTGGAAGAAGCTGACCGCGAGCAGGACGCCCGAGAACAGGTACAGCCAGTACGAGACGGCGTTCAGCCGCGGGAACGCGAGGTCGTCCGCCCCGATCTGAAGCGGCACGAAGTAGTTCGCAAACCCGAACGCGAACGGCGAGAGGAACCAGAACACCATTATCAGCCCGTGCGCGGTGACGGCCTCGTTGTACGCCAGTCCGGAGAGGATCTGGCTCGTCGGGTCCCACAGCTGGAGGCGGATGAGCAGCGCCATCACGCCGCCGAACAGCAGGAAGAACAGCGCGGTGATCGTGTACAGGATCCCGATGTCCTTGTGGTTGGTCGTGACGAGCCACCGCTTGACGGAGGTCGTCGGCGGGAGTCCGCTCATGCGCTCACCCCGCTAGGCGCGGTGACGCCGGCTCCGGGCGCCTGAACGTTGGCGCTCGCGGAGCTGTTGCCGGTTCCCGCGTACCACTCCTCCCACTCGTCTTGCGGGAGGACCGTGATCTGGCTCTTCATCTGCGAGTGACCCGGGCCGCACAGTTCGAAGCACTCGACGCGGTAGGTCGCCTCCCCGCCTTGCGCCTCGACGTCCTCGGAGCTCACCGCGAACCACGTCTCGCTGTGATCTCCGGGGATCGCGTCGGACTTTATCCGTAAGTCCGACGAGCCGAAGTTGTGCCACACGTCCCTCGACGTGATGTTGAGGTCGATCCGCTGGTCGGCCGGCACGATCAGCTCACCCCGTTCCGTGTGTCCGTTCGGGTACTCGTACGCCCACCCGTACTGGTAGCCTTCGACCATGATCTCGATGTCGCCCTCGTCGCCGGTGTCCGGTCCGTCCTCGACGTAGAGGAGCAGCCCGTACGCGTACACGACGAGGCTGATGACGACGATCGCGCTCAACCCGAACGAGAGGAAGAGCTTCTTCGCTTTCGGACCGCCCTGTCCCGTGGGGAGCTCGCCGACGACCGGCGCGTCGAACTCTTCGTCCGACCGGTTCCCGTCGTCGCGGTACTTGTACACGTTCCACAGCGTGTACGCCACGACGATGGTGCCGACGAGGGTGCCGAGCGCGAGGAAGACGAAGAAGATCTCGTCGAAGACCTCCGCCTGTGCGCGCCAGTCACTCCCCTGTTGTAGGATAACTGGATCTATCATGTTCGTCTGTCTGCCCTTGTACCTCCCTTGGCGATGGTACACTTATCTCTTGTGTAGCGGGCCGGGCGATCGGACGAGAGAGGCAGCGATTCAGGCACCCGAGCGGAGCCGGAGCCGCTCCGCCGACGAACCCGGCGACGGTCGAGCGGGACGCGCAGCGAACGGCACGGGCGCACGTGTCGGAACGCCGGGAACTCGCGCGTCGAAGGGTATTTGTACGCGCGAACGGAGGCCCTAACAACGGATATCCATGACATCACTAACCCTCTTGAGTACGGGGCTGATGGGCCTCCTCGTCGTCGCCACCTTCGTCGCGGTCGCCGAGATCGGCGCGAAGCGAGCGGCGCCCGGTCGCGACGGCGGCGGCGGTAGCTACGAGGCGATCGTCGAGACGCTCGGCGACATCGCCCGGACGCCAGTCGTGTGGGCGATCTCGTTCGTGGGCGTCACCGTCCTCTTCGGCGGCAGCATCATCCTCGGCGTCGGGAGCTTCGGTATCCCGGAGGGGCTCGCCGGCACCCTAGTGAACGTCGCGTACCTGATCGTCGGGCTGCTCCTCGTTGGCTTCGTCTTCCTCGGCGCGTACTTCGCGACGCGGAGCCGCGGACTCGGAAACGCGCACGGCGTCGCCGCCGGCACCCTCGCGACCGGCGCCGCGTTCCTCGTCCTCGTCACGGTCCAGCTTCTCGTCGGCGTCGTCGGCTGATCGACGGGAAACGCGTTCTCTCCCCGGCGAAACCCTTCGACCGTCAGCGCCCGCTCTCGGCGCCGGAACCGCGGAGCCCGTCGTCGAGCCCGAGCCCGACGCGCGAGCCGTACCGGTCCCACACGACGACGAGGGACGGCACGAGCAGGATCGAACAGAGGTAGGCGTAGAACACGCCCAGCGCGAGCAGGACGCCGAAGTCGCGAAGCAGGGGGATCACCGCGAGCCACAGGACGCCAAGCCCGGAGACCGTGGTGAGCATGCTGCCTGTGAGCGCGCCGCCGGTCCCGGCGATGGTGACGTCGAGCGCCTCGTCGATCGGGAGCCCCTCTTGATACTCGTCGACGAACCGGTGGACGAAGTGGACGGTGTAGTCCACCCCGAGCCCGATCGACACCGAGAGGATGGGGGCGTTGATCGGCGTCAGCGGGATGTCGAACAGCCGCATCGACCCGATGAGCAGCCCGACGGTGACGAGGACGGGAACGAGGTTCAGGAAGCCGTAGACGGCCTTCCCCTCCAAGTACGCGTACGACAGCGCCAAGAACAGCGCCGTGAGCCCGAAGGCGGCGAACAGGCTCCGGATCGCCGACTCGGTCAGCAGGTCGATCACGGCCTCGTTGACCACGAGGGAGCCGGTCGGCACCGCTTCGAGCGGCGTGCGCTCGGCGAGGTCGCGCACGTCGGCGACCGCCTCGGAGTCGTCGACGCCAGGTTTGATCGTGAAGTCGACGCGCGCGCTGCCGCGGTCGGCCGCCACGTATCCTCGGGCGCGGCTCTCCGCGGAGGAGTCCAAGAGCGCGTCGTACACCTCGTCGACGTTGCGGTCGGGCACGCCGTTCCCGAGGCGGTCGTTGCGCTCTACCAACGCCGCGAACTCGGGGTCACGCGACGCGCGGTCGTCGATCACGGTGACGACGCTCGTCGCCTGCGCGCGGCGCTCGTCGGTCGTCGCGAAGGTCTCCGGCGGGTTCCGCGCGGTCCGGTCGATCAGTTCCAGGGCGTCGTCGTCTCTCACCGACTGGTCGATGTACAGCGTCACCGACCCCACGAAGTCCTGTTCGAACTCCTCCTCGAACAGCGTCAGCACGTCGAGGAACGTGTAGTCGGTCGGCGCGAACGGCTCTGGCAGCTCCGCGTACGTCTCCAACCGGTCTTGATCCGGGAAGAAGGCCTCCTGCGAGAACTCCGTGTCCACGCCGGAGCCGTAGGCGCCGCCGGCGGCGCCGCCGAGGAGGAGGAGCACGACGACCGCGACCGGAGCGATCCGCGAGAGGTCGACGCCGACGCGGAGGACGCGCGCGATCCGCGAGCCGCCGGTGCCGAGCGCGCTCGTGCCGAACTCCGGGATCGGGAGCCCCTCGCGCCACCGGTCAGAGAACACCTTCGCGGCCGGGAGGAAGACGCCGAAGATGATCAGCGTGAACGTGATCCCGGCGGCCGCGACGATCCCGAAGTCGCGGTTGGGGTCGAACGGGCTCGCGACGTTGGAGACGAGCCCGAACACGGTGGTGATCGTCACCAGCAGGAAGGCGATGAGCAGCTGGTCGGTCGTGGTCCGCATCGACCGCTCGATCCCGGCCCCGGTCGCCCGCTCCTCGCGGTAGCGGTTGACGATGTGGATGCCGAAGTCGATCCCGACCGCGAGCAGGAGCGGAAACACCGTCACGAGCGAGTTGGAGAAGGGGATCCCGGCGTACCCCATGAACCCGAACGTCCACAGGAGCGACATGAGCAGTGCTGACAGCCCGATCGCCATGTCGAACGGGTCGCGGTACGAGAAGATCAGGAATCCGACGATCAGGATGAGCGCCGCCGGGAAGACGATGATCGCGGTGTCGGTCAACAGCGCGGTTATCTCGGACTGGAGGACGCCGTCGCCGAAGAGGATCGCGTTCTCGCCGGCGACGTTGCCCGGGACGGAGTCGACGACGTCGACGCTGCGGGTCTGGAGCTCCGTCACCCGCGCCGTCGTCGCCGACGCCGGAAGGTCGTACGTGATCCCCACGATCGCGGTGTCGGCCGCCTGCGCGGTGGGGTTGTAGTCGACGGACACCTGCGCCGCGATCGCGCCCGTCGCGTCGGCGTCGGCGATGGCGGCCCGCAGTTCGGCGGGCGTCGCCTCGGCCACGGCGTCGCGTCGCTCGGCCGCGCTCGCGGCGGTCGAGTCCAGCTGTCGGGCGACCGCGTCGGCGTGGCTCGACGTCGACGCGACCCGGAGCGTCGACCGCGACTCCAGCCGGTGTTGGGTCTCCAAGGTTCGTAGCAGCGCGTCGCGAGAGAGGACGTTGTCGTCGGAGACGATCACCTGCGCGGAGGTGGCGGAGCCGCCGATCGACGTCTCGAACTCCTCGTCGATGTCGTCGAGCGCCCGCTGTGCGGGGATGTCCTGCGTGAACTGGTCCGTGCCGGCGTTCGTCTCGATGCCGGTCAGACCGCCCGCGAACGCGGCGGTCACGAGGATGAAGACCGCGATGACCGCCAGCGGCCGCTCCGTGACGACGCGGTCGATCTCCTCGATCAGCCGGTCGACGGCGGTCACGGTCGCCCCGCTGTCCGACGTTCACTCGTCGGCGACGGAAGGCTGGCCGACGGGGAGCGAAGGCGGTGGCGCTCCGTCGCGCGAACGGTGGCGTGTCCCCTCATCGGATCACCGCCGTCGGTACCAGACGGCGCCGCCGGCCGCGGCGACGACGAGCAGGGCGGCGACGGCGATCAGGCCGACGGGGCGCCCGCCGTCGTCGACGGCGGCGGTCACCGTGACCGGGACCTGCGTGATGTCGGAGATGCGGTCGTTGCCCCGCTCGTCCTCGTACCGGAAGTCGAGCTCGATCGGGTGGTCCTCGACGCTCGCCCCCGAAGCGGCGGACACCTCGAACCAGATCTCAGCGGACTCGCCGGGTTCGAGCTCGTCGACGAACGCCTCGTCGTTGACCGCCGTCAGCGGGCTGTCGGCGTAGAGTCCGGCGTTGATCGAGGAGAGCGTCTCCGGCCGCCGGTTCGTGATCGTGGCGTTGATTCGCCGGGTCTCGCCCGCCGTGACGGTGGCGTTCTCGACGGCCAGTTCGAACTCGGGCTGCCGGGGCGCCACCTCGACGCGGCGGGTCTTCTCGACCGAGAGCGTCGCGTCGCCGCTGTCGTACTCGGTGGTGAACCGGAACTGTCGGGGGCCGGGGTCGGCGCTCCCGCTCACGTCGGCGTCGAAGGTGAAGGTCGCCGACTCGCCGGCCGGGATCGTCGGGAGCGCGTACCGGCTCTCGCCGAGGCTCACGCGGTTACTCCCGGAGTCCGCGACGAGGACGGCGTTCTCGACGTCGAGCGGGCCCTCGTTCGTGATCGTGCCGGAGACCGTGCCGGAGTACCCGACTTCGAGCGTGCCGGAGACGTTGCGCAGCGCGAACGACTGCTCGCGGATCGGAACGACGCCGGCGCGGGCGGCCGCCGCGGTCGCGTCGATTCCGTTCGGGTCGCGGTAGTCGACGGTCGAGGAGAGCGCGTAGGCGCCGCCGGGGAACGACTCCGCCACGGAGGAGTCGAACGTCACCGTCCGGTTCTCGCCGGGCGCCCAGTCGCCGACGAACGCCTGCCCGCCGCCCTGCCCGAGGGTGACGCCGGGCGCGGTCGTGGTGCCGGAGACGACCGCGTCGCGCGCGGTCTCGTCGCCGACGTTCGACAGCGTGACGGCCACGTCGCCGCTGCCGCCGACCTGCGCGTCGGTGTCGGTCTCGATGACCGCGAAGCGGGCGCCGTCGTCGACGACGATGGTCAGGTCGAAGTCCTCGATCCCGCGGCGGTCCTTGTGGTCGTTGAACTCGGGGATGATCTCGAAGGTGTACCGGTAGCGGGCCGTCGCCTCGACCTCGTACCGGCCGTCGGGCACGTCGTCGGGCACCGTCACGTCGAGCGGCACGGAGACCGGGCTCGCGGCGGTCCGAACGTCTCCGACCGGGATCTTGCCGTCCTCCACGTCGATCGGCACGCCGCCGTCGTCGATCTCGAGGGTGAGCCCGCGAGCGGTGGTGACGCGGGAGTCAAGCTGGTTGCCGATCGACATCTCGCCGGTGTTGACGATGTCGATCGTGAGGGTCGACTCGGCGCCGCTCGGAACCGTCCGCTGGGTGGCGAACAGTTCCAGCACGGGCGACCCGCGGACCTGCCTGGGGGTCGGATTCGACTCCGTCTGCGCGACGGTGCCGTCGGCGGTCGGACCGTCGACTCCCGACAACGCGGCGACGTCGCCGCCGGACGGCGCGCCCGCGCTCGGCGCCGCGGCGCCGGCGAGCGAGACGCCGACGAGCAGTGCGCTCGCCGCGACGACGGCGAGCGCGGCCGTCGCGAGCCGCGTCGGCCGGCTCATCGGTCACCTCCGCCGTCGCTTGGGGTGCGTTTGGTCGCGAACGGCGACCGGTCGTACCGCGGCGGAGCGTGACGAGTCATAGGTTCCTGTCAGTCGCCATCGACATAAGCGTGTTGAATGAACGTTCAATCAGGGCCGATATATAGTCGGCGCCAGTATCCAGAACATGGACGGACCGTTCGCGGAGCCGACGAACACGCGGGAAGCGATCCTCGGCGCGGCGTTCCGCGCGCTCCGGAAGCACGGGTACGCGAGCGTCACGATCCAGCGGATCGGCGACGAGTTCGACAAGAGCCCGTCGCTGGTGTACCACCACTACGACGGCAAAGACGACCTGCTCGTCGACCTCATGGGGTTCCTGCTCGACGAGTTCGAGGCCTCGATTTCCGACAGCGGCGACCCCCCGCCCGTCAGCGGCGGCGACTCGCAGCCGGTCGACGAGTCGGCTCCGGAGCGCTCGGCCCGGGACGAGCTCGACATCTACCTCACGGCAGCGGTCGATCCCGCGTCCCTCGACGGCGCCTACGCACCGGACGCGCAGTTCGTCACGGTGATGACGGAGCTCCGCGCGCAGGCCGCGAACGACGAGGCGTACCGCGAGCACTTCGACCGCAGCGACCGGGTCTTCGGCGAGTACCTAGAGCGGCTCGTCCGCGAGGCCGCGGCCGAGACGGAGGCGCCCGAGGGGCACGCAGCGGGAGCCAGCCCACCATCGGTACCTGTTGAGGAGGTCGTCGCGACCCTCCAGACGTTCGCGACCGGGGGGATGTTCCGCTGGACGACGACCAACGGAGGAGCTTGGGTCGACGACTCCCGTGCCGGGATCGACGGGTACCTCGAACGGGTCCTGCCGCTGGTGGAGACGGACGAAGCGGACTGAGTTCGCTCTCGGCGGCGACTGGCCTCGTTTCCGGCGGCTGCTGGGAGGAAGGGGACCGGTTCAGCGGTCGGTGACGCCGTCGGCGTCCATCCTGGAGACCTCCTCTTCGAGCCACTCGCGGAGCCACTTCACGCGTTTGATCCGCTGGTGGGCGATGCTCTCGGCGGTGTCGGAGACGACGCGGTCGGTATGGTCGTGCGCTCGCTGGAGCACCCGGTCGACCATCTTCGCGGAGTCCATGTGCGTGCGCGACTCGTACCCCATGCGCAACAGCATGAGGACCGCGCCGTTGGCGCCGACCTTGTCGAGCACGTCGGCCTCGATCAGACACCGGCTCTCGAGGGGCACGTCGTCGAGGTCGCCAGTGTACGAGTGGTCGACGACCGCCCCGCACACCTCCTCGATGAACGACTCGGGGTAGTTGCCGCGGCTCTGGAGGTACTCGCGGGTGACGCGCGCGCCGGCCTCCGCGTGGACGTCCTGCTCCGCCTCCAGCTTGGCGACGTCGTGAAAGACGGCCGCGACGCGGACCACGTCCACGTCGGCGCCCTCCGCCTCGGCGATCTCTGTCGCGAGGTCGACGACGTTGAGGATGTGGTTGAACCGGTACGACGCCGAGTGCCAGGGGTACCAGCGCATGCGCCCGCCGTCGTCCTCGCTTTCGACGCTGGCCGCGAGGTAGTCGCGGACGAAGCTTTTCATCTCCTCGAAATCCTCGTCGCTCACCTCCGTTTCCTTAATTTCGACGCCCACCGGGACCACCTCGGGCGAAAAGATCGTGATTCATTACCGTAGGCGAGGAGCGTTTCGGTCTTAGGCGTTACGACGGAGTCTTCGGGCGCGAGACGGCCGTCGCTAGCGGCCGCCTTCCGGCGATGCGGCGAGCGTTGACGCGACGCGAGACGCTTAACAGGGTCGCGGGCGCACCGACTGCTATGTTGAGTCCCTTCGGGAACGACGACCGCGCTCGGTTCCAGCGGGCCGCGGCGGTGAACGTCGCGGGCAACGCGGCGAAGATAGCCGTCGTGGGCGCGACGGGGCTCGCGTTCAACAGCGTGGCGCTGCTGGCCGACGCCGCGCACTCCGTCGCCGACCTCGTCGCCAGCGCGGTCGTGTTCGTCTGGGGGGGATCGCGGTACGAGAGCGCGGACGAGACGCACCCGCACGGCCACCAGCGGATCGAGCCACTGACGGCGCTGTTCGTCGGCGCGACGGTGGCGGTCCTCGGGCTGCTCCTGTTGCGCGAGTCTGTGCTCGGGTTCGTCGGCCCGGTGGAGGTGCGGGCGAGCCTCCTCCTCGTCGGGGCGCTGCTGTTCGCGATGGCGGACATGTACCTGCTGTATCGGTACACGGAACTGGTGAACGCCGACCTGGGCTCGACGGCGCTCGCCGCCCTCGCGGTCGACTGTCTCAACGACATCTACACCACAATCGCCGCCCTGGTCGGCGTGTTCGGCGTGTTCCTGAACGTGCCCGTTCTCGATCCCGTCGCCGGCGCGCTCGTCAGCCTCCTCGTCGTCTACCAGGGGATCGAGATCGGCCGCGAGAACGTCACGTACCTCGTCGGGGGCGCGCCGCCGCCGGGCGACCGCGAGCGCGTGGTCGCCGCCCTCCGCGACAACCCCGCCGTCGAGGGCGTCCACGACCTGACCGTGTTCTACGACGGAACCGACCTGGAGGTCGAGGTCCACGTCGAGGTCGACGGGGAGATGACGCTCCGAGAGGCCCACAGCGTGGAGACGGAGCTCGTCACGACCCTGCGCGGACTGGAGGACGTCGGCGACGTCCACGTCCACCTCGATCCGTCCGGCCTCGGCGAGTGGAAGGACGCGCCGGAGGCGCCCGACTCCGCGGCCGATCGCGGGGACGACGCCGGCCCGCGAGAGTGACCGTCGGCGGGGGTCCGAAACCGCCGGTGTCGTGCGGGTTTTGCCCCCCCGTCACGTACAGATCGGTATGCTCGGTCGCCGCTGGCTGGAGATGACGTGGCGGGACGGACTGTTCGCACACTGGCCCGTCGACCCGTCGACCGTCGCCGCGGCGCTGCCCGACGGGCTCTCGGTCGCGACTCACGACGGCGACGCGTACCTCGGCGTCGTCCCGTTCGTGATGGAAGACATCCGTCCGCGCGGGGTCCCGCGAGGGCTGTCGTTCCCCGAACTCAACCTCCGGACCTACGTCGAGGGGCCGAACGGTCCCGGCGTCTACTTCCACAGCCTCGACGCCGACGATCGTCTCGGCGTCGCGGTCGCCCGCGGGCTGTTCCGGCTCCCGTACTACCGCGCCGAGACCGACGTTCGGGGCACCGCGGCGAGCGGCGGCGGGGGGCAGGGAGGCGTCGACGCGGACGCGCGCGACGCCGTCCGCTTCGCGAGCCGTCGCGTCCACGAGGGCGTCCCGCACGCGCGGTTCGACGCGACCTACGCGCCGGCCGGCGAGGCGTTCACCCCGGATATCGGGTCGCTGCCGGCGTTTTTACTGGAGAACTACCGGTTCTACACCGCGGGAGAGAGCGGGCGGCTGTACGTGGGCGAGATCGAACACGACCCGTGGACGCTGCGGCCGGCCGAGGCGGATATCCGGGCGAACACGCTGTTCGCGGCGAACGGCTTCGAGGCCCCCGACGGCGACCCGATCCTCCACTACGCCGAGCCGATCGCGGTCACCGCCGACCGGATCAGGCGGGCCTGACGCCGAGCGGAGCGTCCGCGGCCGGAAGCGACCGCGACCAGCCGGCTACGGGAACAGCCCGCGGTACTCGTGGGCCTTCGCGGTGCGCTCCAAGGCGAGCGTGTAGGCGGCGGTCCGCAGGTCGGGGAGCTCCTTCGTGTCGTACTGTTCGACGGTCTTGTCGAAGGCGCTCCCGATGCGCCGCTCAAGCTCGGCGTTAACCGTCTCCAGCGGCCACGAGAACTCCTGCGCGTTCTGGACCCATTCCAGGTAGGAGACGATGACGCCGCCCGCGTTCGCGAGGATGTCCGGCACGACCTGGATGTCGCGCTCGGTGAGCGCCTTGTCGGCCGCGACGGTCGTCGGGCCGTTCGCCGCCTCGACGACCGCCGACGCACGGAGGTCGTCGACGTTGTCGGCGGTGATCACGCCCTCGACGGCGGCCGGGATGAGCACGTCGACGTCGAGCGTGAGCAGCTCCGCGTTGGTGATCTGGTCGGGGTCGTCCCAGCGGGAGTCGGCGGTGCTCGCGCCGCCGCGGATCTCGCCCGCGACATACTCCTCGACCAGTCCGCCGGCGTCGACGTGCGCGCCGAGCGCGGCCACGTCGAGCCCGTCGGGGTCGTAGGCCGCGCCCGACACGTCCGAGGTGGCGACCACGTTGGCGCCCCCCTCGTCGAGGAGTCGGGCCGCGTTCGACCCGACGTTCCCGAACCCCTGAATCGCGATCGTCGCGTCCGACAGGTCGCGGTCGAGGTACTCGAAGAGCCGCTCCGTGACGAGCGAGACGCCGCGACCGGTCGCCTCCACGCGACCCGGCGTTCCGCCGATCTCAAGCGGCTTCCCGGTGACGACCTGCGGGACGGAGTACCCCTCGTACATCGAGTAGGTGTCCATCATCCACGCCATCGTCTGCGGGTTCGTGTTCATGTCCGGCGCGGGCACGTCGATCTCGGGACCGATCATCCGACGGATCCCCTCGGTGTACCGCCGGGTGAGCCGTTCGAGGTCGCGTTCGGTGAGGTCTTTCGGTTCGCAGATCACGCCGCCCTTGGCGCCTCCGTACGGGAGGTCGACCAGGGCAGTCTTCCACGTCATCCACCCGGCGAGCGCCTCGACCTCTCGCTGCGTGACCGTCGGGTGGAACCGAACGCCGCCCTTGAACGGCCCGCGGGCGCTGTCGAACTGACAGCGGTACCCCTCGAACACCTCGACCTCCCCGGACTCCAGCTCCACCGGGAGCGTCACCTTCAGCGTGCGTTCCGGGTGCTTGAGCCGCTCGAACACCCCGTGGTCCACGTCTGCGTACTCCTCGGCGCGGTCCATCTGGGCGAGCATGTTCTCGAACGGATCGTCGGCCATGGCGACCACGACTCGATCGTTCGTGATATTGGTTTCGGCAAGTTTCTCCTTTGATAGATGATAACAATCACGGCAATCGACGCCCGCGGATCGGCGCTCGCACGTCGAAGCCTTCCGGCCACGTCCGACCGGACTTATACGTCGGGGGGAACAAGCCGCGGACATGACACACGGACACGCGACGGGGGACCGTCGATGACGGCACAGACGCTCCATCCCCGAGTCCAGGTCGTGTGGGTCCTCCGCGCGGTGCTGCTGTCTGCGCTCGTCACCGCTCCCTTCGTCGGCGGCGCGTACTTCGAGTACCTCCCGCGGTGGGCACCGGTCGCCGTCGGGGGGGTCGTCCTGACGCTCACCGTCGCCCACGCGCTGTTGCGGTACCGACGCTGGAGCTACGAGATCCGCGAGGACGCGATCTACCTCGACCGCGGGGTGGTCACGCAGGTCCGGACGACGGTGCCGCTGGTGCGGATCCAACACGTCGACTCCCGCCGCGGCCCGGTCGAACGGACGGTCGGGCTCGCCTCCTGCGTGGTGTACACCGCCGGATCGCGGGGCGCGGACGTGCGGATCCCGGGACTCACGCCGGACGGCGCGAGCGACCTCCGCGAGGAGTTGAAGCGGCTGGCGATCCGCGCCGACGGGGAGGACGCGGTGTGAAGCTGGCGCCGCAGTCGGTCCCGTACCGCGCGCTCCAGAAGGCGGCCGGGACCGCCGTCGCGCTGTTCGTGATCGTGAACAGCGGCGGCTTCGGGCTCCCGTTGGCGGTCGGCGGGGGCGCCGCCATCCTCCTCGTCACGTTCGCCTACGAGGTCGCGTACTACCGCCGGTTCGAGTACGTCCTCACCGAGGACACGCTCGACATTTCCTCCGGCGTCATCTCGCGACGCGAGCGGGAGATCCCGTACCGGCGGATCCAGAACGTCGACGTGAGCCGCGGCGTGATTCAGCGGGCGATCGGCGTCGCCGCGGTCGACTTAGAGACCGCCGGCGGCTCCAGCACCGAGGGGTCGATCCGCTTCGTCACGCCCGACGAGGCGACGCGGCTCCAGCGCGAAGTCCAGCGCCGGAAGTCCGGACGCGCCCGCCGAGACGACGACGCCGAGGCGTCGGGGACCGACGCCGACGCGGTCGACCCCGGTGGAGACGACGCGTTCGGCCCCGACGAGGAAGTGTTGTTCGCCATCTCGCCCGGCGAGCTCGCCATGGTCGGCGCGCTGTCGTTCGACGGGCGCCTGATCGGGCTGCTGGCGTTCCTCAGCTCCGGGTCGTTCCCGGTGCTGTCGAGCTTCCTGCCGGAGACCTCGGCCGCCGCGCTGACCGCGACCGCGATCGTCGGGGTCGCGGCCCTCTTCATCGCGTCGTGGCTCATCGGCGCGGGCGTCGCCTTCTCGAACTACTACGGGTTCCGGCTCTCGCGGGCCGGCGACGAACTGCGCTACGAACGCGGGCTGTTCCGGCGATACAGCGGGTCGATCCCGACGGAGAAGATCCAGGCGCTGCGGATCACCGACAACCCCGCCAAGCGCGCGCTCGGCTACGCGAGCCTCTCTATCGAGACGGCGGGATACGCCCCCGGACAGGGGAGCGAGTCGGGCAACCAGTCCGCCGTCCCGATCGCCGCCACCGACCGCGTCTACCGGCTCGCACACGAGGTCGAGTCGTTCGGGACGCCGGAGTTCAACCGCCCGCCGAAGCGGATCCGCTGGCGGTACGTCATCCGGTACACGCTGATCGTCGGCGTCCTCACCGGGATCGCGTACGGCGTGAACTGGTACGTGTCGCCGTCGATCCCCTGGTACGGGGCGGCCGCCCTCCTCCTCGCCGTCCCGCCCGCGGCGCACCTGAAGTGGAAACACCGCGGCTACTGGGTCGGCGAGGACCACCTGCTCACGCGGAACGGGTTCTGGAGCCGGACCGTCGCCGTCGTCCCGTACTACCGGATCCAGAACGTGATCGACAGCCGGACCGTGTTCCAGCGCCGGTGGGGCGTGGCGACGATCGTCGCCGACACGGCGGGCACCGGTTCGCTGACCGGCAGCGACGCGGCCGCCGTCGACTTCGAGGTCGGCGAGGCCGAGGCGCTGAAGCAGACCCTCACCGAGCGCCTCGCGACCGCCGTCGCGGCCCGCCGAAGCGACGGGGCCGACTCCTTCGAATGGCTCGACGGCGACGACGGGGGAGAGGACGGAGTCGACGAGACGGACGGAAGCGTCGGGAGTCGCACAGAGGAGGGGAAGCCCGCCGAAGACGAGGAGCCCCCTGGAGGCGAGAAGCCCGCGGGAGACGAGAGGGGCGGCGTCGACGAGGGTGGCGTAGGGAGCGGGGACGCCGGCGACGAACCCGACGACGACGTGGTCGCCGACGCCGAGGCGGACGACGTTGCGAGCGAGGCGTCGTCCGAGGAGGACCTCGATATCCCCGAGGACGGCGTCGTCCGGCCCGACTTCTCGCCGAGCGATCGCGATTACTCGGAGCCCGCGGAGCGGATCGACACCGGAGAGTACGCGGTCGACCAGAACCCGTCGGACGCCGACGTGGCGCACGGGCCGGGATCCGGCGAGGAGCGCGAGGCAGACGGAGACGCGGCGGACGGCGATCGCGACATCGCGGACGGCGACCGCGACGGGGAGGGCGAGACTCCAGACGACCGCTGAGGGGCGTGGCCCGCGCGGCCCCGCCCGCTCACTCGTCGAGGAGCTGTTGTGCGATCGTGTTGCGGAGAACTTCGCTCGTTCCCTCGTATATCTCCGAGAGCTTGGCGTCGCGGTAGAACCGCTCCGCGGGGAAGTCCTTGGTGTAGCCGTAGCCGCCGTGGATCTGGATGCCCTCGTTGGCGACCTCCCGGGCGATCTCCGAGGCGTACAGCTTCGCCTGCGCGGCCTCCTTGATGTAGTCCTCGTCGCGCATCTTCAGGTCAGCCGCCTCGTGCATCAGCAGCTCCGCCGCGCGCGCCTTCGTGTCCATGTCGGCGAGCTTGTGCTGGATCGCCTGGAAGTCGGAAATGGGGCGGTCGAACTGTTCGCGCTGTTGGGCGTAGGATTTCGCCTCGTTAAGTGCCGCGCGCGCGATCCCGACCGACCGGGCCGCGATGGTGATGCGCCCGCCGTTGAGCGTCTTCAGCGCGTGGACGAACCCGTCGCCCTCCTCGCCGAGCAGCCGGTCCTCGGGGATCCACATGTCGTCGAACCGGAGCTCCGCGGTCGGACATCCCTTGTCGCCGAGCTTGTCCTCCGTCCCCTCGACGATGAACCCGTCGTCCTCCTCGGGGCGCACGACGAACGAGGAGATGCCGTTCCGGCCGGCGTCGGGGTCGGTCTTGGCGAACAGGGTGACCGTGTCAGCGACGGAGCCGTTCGAGATCCAGAGCTTGCCGCCGTTCACGACGTAGCCGTCGCCGTCGCGTTCCGCGGTGGTCGACATCGCCGGCACGTCGGAGCCGGCCTCCGCCTCCGAGAGGGCGAACGCGCCGATGTCCTCGGCGGTGTTTAACGCGGTGAGGTACTCCTGCTTCTGGGCCTCGTCGCCGAACTCGTAGAGCATGTTGCCGGCCAGCGAGGTGTGGGCGGCGACGACCGTCCCGAGCCCGCCGGAGCCGCGGGAGATCTCTTCGAGCCCGATCGCGTAGCTGTGGTAGTCGAGGCCCGCGCCCTCGTACTCCACCGGGAACGGCATGCCCATGAGACCGAGGTCGGCCATCTTCTCGACCAGGTCGGCGGGGAACTCGTCGGTCTCGTCGATCTCGGCCGCGCGCGGAACGACCTCCTCGTCGACGAACTCCGCGACGGTGTCGCGTATCTGACGCTGCTCTTCGGTGAGCGTGAACTCCATACCCGAGCCTTTGGCCGGGCGGACTTAGCCGTTTCCACACGATTGTACACGGGTCGTCGGTTCGTCGGAGCTGACGGGAGTCGAGTCGTGCGATTTCGGCCGCCCGTCCCGCGGTCGACGCCCGGCGGACGTTCCACGAGGGTTTTTATGCGTTGTGCCGTAAATACCGGCAACTGAATGAGCGGACGAGAACACGGCCCCGGCGAGGCCGACCTCGAGTGGTGTCACGAGGCGGTCCAGGGGGTCTCGCGGACCTTCGCGCTGACTGTCGACGTGTTAGAGGAGCCGATGGCGTCGCAGATCTGCGTCGGCTACCTCCTCTGCCGCGTCGCCGACACGGTCGAGGACGCGGGTCATATCCCGCCGGACGCCCAGAGCGACGTGTTGCGGACGTACCGGCGATCGATCGATCCGGACGACGAGACGGACATCGCGGCGTTCCGCGCGTCGGTCGACGAGTGGCTGCCCGCGGAGCGCGACGACGACTGGACCGTCGTCGCCGAGGCGCCCACGATCGCTGCGACGTTCGAAGAGCTCGACCCGGAGGCCCAGGATGCCATCGTCCCGCCGGTGTTGGAGATGGTCGACGGGATGGCGATGTTCGTCGAGCGTCACGCGACCGAGGGCGGACTCCGCATCGACGACCGCGACGAGTTGGAACAGTACTGCTACTACGCGGCCGGCACCGTCGGCAACCTCATCACGAACCTGCTCACCCGCGGCGACCTCACCGAGGAGCGCGCGACGCGACTGCGGGAGACCGCCGAGGAGTTCGGCCTCCTCCTCCAGCTCGTCAACGTCTCGAAGGACGTCTACGACGACTACACCGAGGAGAACAACGTCTACCTCCCTGCCGAGTGGCTCGAGGCCGAGGGCGTCGAGCAGGAGCGCGTTGTCCACCCCGAGAACCGCGAGTCGTCCGCGCGGGTCGTCGGCCGGACCGCGGACTACGCCCGCTCGTTCCTCGACGACGCGCAGGCGTACCTGGAGACGATGCCGCTGTCGAACGGGAACACGATGGAGGCGTGGACGGTCCCGTACCTGCTCGCGGTCGGTACCCTCCGAGAGCTCGGGAGCCGCCCGGAAGACGCGCTCACCGAGACCGGCGTGAAGGTGTCCAGACAGGAGGTGTTCGCGGTGATGTCCGCGGCGAGCGACGTCGGCCGCGACTCGCTCGCGGAACTGCGCCAGACCATCGCCCGGACGCCGTTCCACCGCGCGGTCGGCTCGGCGGACTGAGCCGCCGCGCGTCGCCGCCGCTTTCGTTTTTCCCCGGCATCCCTCGTCGCTCACAGCCGCGACCGCGCCCGGGACACCGCGGGAACGCGCACGCCCGTCGTCTCCCCGAGCGCCTCGGCCGCGCTCAGCAGCCACTCCGCGCGCTCGACACGGGAGTCGAGGTCGCCCGGACCGATCCGGTACCGCTCGACCAGCTCCTCGACGGTCGCGCCCCCGATCCACTCGTCTAGGATGCGGGCGGTCTTCACCGACTCCAGCCACCCCTCGAAGTCGTCCGGGTCGGTCATGTCCGTCGTCAGCTGTGCGGCGTTGCTCCGGGCGAACTGGTAGATGTCGGCCCGCTCGGCGTTGCCGAGGTAGGTGTCCTGCATGTCCGGCGTGTCGCAGATCACCTCGAAGGCGGTGAGCGTCGTCGCCTCGGACAGGTCGGCCGCCGCGCGGAGGCCGGCGACGATCCGCTCGCCGGTCTCCGGGCGGACGTACTGCTTCGAGGTCGTCTCGCCGACCGCCGTCGCGACGAGGCGGTAGTCCTCGACCCCGCCCGTCTCCCGCGCGACCATCTCGGCCGCAACGAGATCGTCGACCGCGACGGCGACGGCGTCGGCGAGCCCGCCCGCCCCCGTCTCCCGCGCGTAGAACGTCCCCTCGAACACGTCGAGGATCTCCGACTCGGTCGCGGCGAACCCCGTCGCGACCGCCGCGAGCACGTGCGTCCGGAGCGCGCCCGGCTCGGCGAGCTGCGACTCGACGGCCTCGGGCTCGCCCTCGACGTAGCGCTCGCGAACCTCCCCTCGAGTGTCGGCGTCGGCGACGAGGACCGCCTCCCCGTGCGGGTCGAGGCCGGGCCGACCGGCGCGGCCGCACATCTGGTGGACCTCGAGCGTCGGGATCCACGCCATGCCACCCTCCCCGTACCGGCGCTGGTCGCGGACGACGACGCGGCGCGCGGGCACGTTGACGCCGGCCGCCAACGTGGGCGTGGCGCAGATACAGGCCACGTCGCGCTCGCGAAACGCCGACTCGACGACGGCGCGGTGACCCGACCGGAGCCCGGCGTGGTGGAACGCGACGCCTGTCCGCAGGCAGTCGGCGAGCTGTCGGCCGGTGAGCGTGCCGTCCACGTCGGTCGCCTCCTCGGCCGCCGCGGCGGCCGCCTCGTCGATCCCCAACTCCGCGGCGAGGCCGTCCTCGGCGAGCCGCTCGGCGAGGTCGACCGCCTCGCGGCGAGAGCGGACGAAGGCGAGGCACTGGCCGCCGTCCGCGACCGCGTCGGCGACCAGCGCGGCCGTGACCTCGGTCGGATCGTTCTCGTCGTCAGCGTCCTCGTCGCCGTCGATTTCGGTCTCGTCGAGGTCGACCGAGAGGCTCGTGCCGTCGTCGAAGTCGACCTCGCCGCCGACGGCGACGCCGGTCCGGAGGTCGACCGGCCGCCACTCGGACTCGACGAGCGCGGCGTCGAGCCAGTCGGCGATCGCCTCGGGGTTGTCGACCGTCGCCGACAGCGCGACCGTCTGGAGGTCCGGATTCCGGCGTCGGAGCGTCGCCAGCGTCACTTCGAGGGTCGGTCCGCGCCCCGTCGCGCCGAGCAGGTGGACCTCGTCGACGACGACGCAGGCCAGCGCGTCGACCCACGAGGCGCCGTTGCGGATCGCCGAGTCGACCTTCTCGCTCGTGGCGACGACCACGTCGTTGCCGGCGAGCGCCTCGCCCGTCGCGTCGAAGTCGCCGGTGGAGATGCCGACGTCGACGCCGGGGAGCGCCGCGAACGTCTCGTACTTCTCGCGGGCGAGCGCGCGGAGCGGGCAGACGTAGAGCCCGGGGCCGTCGGCGGTCAGGAGCGCAAGTTGTGCGACGAGTGTCTTGCCCGAGGCGGTCGGCACCGCCGCGACGACATCGGCGCCGTCGCAGACGCCCGCGTCGACCGCCGCGCGCTGCGGCGGGTACAGTTCGCGCACGCCGCGCTCGGCGAAGTGGTCGACGACGCGTGACGAAAGCGGCAGGTCCCGGACGCGCATACGAACACGCCTTCGGCCGGATCGCTGATAAAGAGTCCGCGGCGCCCCCTCTCGAACCCGTTCGGTCGCCGACTACCCGTCGGCGTCGAAGTCTTGGAACAGCTTCTCGTAGTCCTCGTCGTCGGTCGCGACCGCGTCGCGCGACTCGTCGGCCCGCTCGCGGAGCTCGTCGATCCGACCGGTGAGCCGCTGGTACTCCTCGTTGTCCGCGAGGTCGCTGGCGCTCTTTTCGGACTCCAGCATCGCCTTCTTGGAGGTCAGCGAGAACAGCTCTTGGACCTCCGAGTCGTACTCGCCACGCCGTAACAGCCCTTCGACGGTCTCTCGGAGCGTCTCGCTCGTGACGGGCTTGACGAGGTAGTCGTCGAACCCCATCTCGAGGATGTCGAAGTCTGGCTCGACGGCGGTGACCATCGCGACCCGACAGTCGATGCCCCGTTCGCGGACGGCCGTGAGGACCTCGTCGCCGGAGAGACCCGGCATGCGTCGGTCGAGGAGGATCGCGTCGACCTCGTCGTCGACCTCGTCGAGTTGGTCGAGCGCCTCGCGGCCGCCGTACGCGGTCCGGACACGGTACTCGTCGCCGAGCCAAGCGGCGTACAGGTCAGCCAGATCGGGTTCGTCCTCGACCACGAGGACCAGCGGCGGTTGCTCACTCATGGATGACGGGAGCGAGGGGGTGTTCGCTCACACGTTTCGTCTCTCCGCTGGCTATATTAAAATACCTCTTCGAAGCGCCACGCTGATCGGTCGCTCGGCCGGACGCGATCAGACGATACGCGACCGGAGTCGACGAGGCGCAGCGCGACGCGGTGGGGCGCGACCCGACAGGGACCGCGCTCGGTCGGCGGTCGGTTCCGGTTACTCGTCCGGGCTGTAGTTGGGCGCCTCGTCCGTGATCATCACGTCGTGCGGGTGGCTCTCGCTCTGGCCCGCGGTCGAGACGCGGACGAACTCCGCGCGCTCGTGGAGGTCGGGGACGGTCTCCGCGCCGACGTACCCCATCCCGGAGCGCATCCCGCCCGTGAGCTGGTGGAGTTCGGAGGCGAGGCTCCCCTTGTACGGGGTCGCCGCCTCGACGCCCTCGGGGACGAACTCCTCGTCTTCGTCCTCCTCTTTGAGGTAGCGGTCGCCGCCGCCGGACTTCATCGCACCGACCGACCCCATCCCGCGGTACTGCTTGTACTTCTTCCCCTGCATCGTGATGACGCGGCCGGGGGCCTCGTCGGTGCCGGCGAAGTACGAGCCGAGCATCACGGCGTCCGCGCCCGCCGCGATCGCTTTGATCGCGTCGCCGGAGTACCGGATCCCGCCGTCGGCGATCACGGGCACGTCGTGCTCGGCGGCGACGTCCGCGACCTCCGCGACCGCGGTCATCTGGGGCATGCCCGCGCCGCTGACGACGCGCGTGGTACAGATAGAGCCCGGTCCGATGCCGACCTTCAGCCCGTCGGCGAAGTCGACCGCGGCCTCGGCGGCCTCGCGCGTGCCGACGTTGCCGACGACCACGTCGGCGTCGACGGTCGCTTTGATCGCCTCCGCCGAGTCGAGCACGTTGAGGTTGTGGGCGTGCGCGCAGTCGATGAAGATGACGTCTACGCCGGCCTGATCCGCCGCGACGGCGCGCTCCTCCTCGAAGGGGCCGACGGCGACCCCGGCGAGCAGGCGCCCCCGGTCGTCGCGGGCGGCGTCCTCGTGTTCGCGGCGCTGGAGGATCCCCTGCATCGTCACCAGCCCGACGAGCCGCTCGTCGCCGTCGACGATGGGGACGCGCTCGATCTTGTGGTCGTACATCAGTTCGAGCGCCTCGCGCGCGTCGACGTCGTCCGGGGCGGTGATCACCTCGTCGGTCATCGCCTCGCGGACGGCGTCGTCCTCGCCGACTTCGAGGTAGGGCCGGATGTCGGTTCCGGAGATGATACCGAGGACCGTGTCGTCGTCGGCGACGACCGGCGCGCCGGAGACGCCCTGCCGCTCCATCACCTCGTCGGCCTCGCGGACGGTGTCGTCGGGCGAGACTGTGACGACGTTCTCGCGGCGGATGACGAGCTCGTGCGCGCGCTTGACGCGCTCGACCTCGGCGGCCGTCTCCTCGGCGCTCATGTTGCGGTGGAGGACGCCGAGGCCGCCTTCGCGGGCCATCGCGATCGCGAGGTCGCTCTCGGTGACGGTGTCCATCGCCGCCGACAGCACGGGGACGGTGAGTTCGACGTGCTTCGACACGCGCGTCGTCAGGTCCGCGTCGTCGGGCTCGACCCGACTCTCTTTCGGACGGAGGAGCACGTCGTCGAACGTCAGCGCTTCCGGGACGTCGAGCTTCGCCGAGAATCGGCCAGAATCTGTCGCCATATAATCCGTCATGAACGGCCGATGAAAAGCGTTGCGAGACGGCACGGACGTGGTTGTTGCTCACATTCGAACCCCTATTATATACATGATCATGGTTATCAATCGGCCGAGACGCGATCGGTTCGAGAACGATTGAGTCCGTTCGGCCCGTCGAAGCCGCTCTGCGTCCGGAGTGAGAGCCGGAGCCGAGAGATGATCGGAGAAGCCCCGAAAGCGGCGACGGTTCCTCGTCGGAGCCGCGCGTTCACCGTGAATACGTCGTGTCATGCGGACACGTCTCACACAACCTTTAACGCGACCGAAACACGTATATCTGGTATGGACTCCGACAGTCCCGTGAACGCGCGTATCGCCGGCCAGTCGAACGCCGACCTCGGCGTCCGCTTCACAGCCGGCAATCCGCGCAAACCCTTTACATGGGCTCGTCGGACCTCCCGCGGCGTGGACTCCGCGTGCTGGTCCCCGGACCACTGCGAGTCGCACGCGTCCCACCGCCACCCCGACGGTCAGGGCTATCGTCCCTAAATGAGCACGTCACGTCACCCGGTCGCCCTGCGATTAGAACAGCAGGTCGGGAGCGCGACGAAGTTGCTCGCGACCGTGATGGTCCTGCCGCTCATCGACGGCATCTTCCCCGCCCTCGTCGTCGCCGGCGTCCTCGGATCGGCCACCGGCGTCGTCGAGACCGGTATCCTGATCTTCGGCGGCTCCGCGACCGCTGCGGTGATCCTCGCGGAGATGGACGGGACCCGTCAGGAGATGGTCGCGTCCGTGCTACTGATCGGCGCGGTGATCATCCCGGTCGCCGCCGTCGAGGCGGCCCTCGCGCCAACTCTCCAGGAGCTGCTCAACCTGCCCGTCTTCGAGCGGTTCGCCGGGCTTGTCATCCTGACGATCGCCGCGAAGACCGCTAGCTCGGAAATCGGCGAATACCTGCCGAGCCCGGGCGTGATCATCGGACTCGGCCTCGTCGCGAGCTTCGAGCCGTCGGGGTTCGCCCTGCGGACTTCGACCGAGTACGTCGTCAACGGCACCGCGGCCGCCGCCGTGGGCGTGGCGTTCGCGCTGTCAATCGCGCTGCTGTCGCCGCACCTCCGCGGCCGCGTCGACATCGATCGGTTCCGGTTCGGCTCCGCGGTCGCGCTGGGCGTGCTCGCGCTGCCGATCCTGCTCGGCCCGTTCGACCTCATGCAGACGGAGGCGCCCGTCGCGCTCGCGGTGCTCGCGGTGACGACCCTGTTCGCGTACGACCCGAACTCGGAGGGAGAGGAGGGCGCCGCCGAGGACGACGAGGCGCCCGACGACGACGCGCCGGACGGTCCCATCGACGGCGCGGACGAGTCGGACGCCGACCCCACCGACGCCGACGAAGAGTCGGAGGAAGCGCCGAGCGAACCGCCGCTCGACGCGCCGCCTGAGGGGCCCTCCCCGATCGTCGACGACGACGTCGCCGTCCTCGCGAACGGCGGCGAGAGTCGGGACGCCGACGACGACGGGGCGGACCCGTTCACCGACGACGACTCCCGCGCGCCGTGGCTGTAAGCCCGGCGTAGCCGGCGACCGACATATCCGATGTCTGCCCCGGATCGCACGGCTCCGTGATCGCCCCGCGTGTCGCCGGGGTTTAGGTACTCGACCCCGAACGGACGGTATGTCGAACCGCGTCGTTCAGGGGCGGATGGTGACGCCCGAGAAGCTCGCAGAGCTGATCGAAGGAGAGTCCGTGCTGGAGGCCGAATCGATCACGGACGCCGACCGCGACTGCCCGGAGTGCGGCGGGGACGTCATCTCGGTCGGGTACATGCCGAGCGTGACCGAGTTCGTCACCGGGTACAAGTGCCAAGACTGCGACTGGAGCGACGACGACCGAGAGTAACGCCGGTCGGATCGCCGCCGTGTCGCGCGCGTTCGCTCGCCGCCGCCGCGTCGTCGGATCGTCCGTGATCGAAACCCCTTTATCCGCGTTTCGGCAACGGTCGAATGCGAGATCACGCGGGGCTGTGGCCAAGCCAGGCATGGCGACTGACTCCAGAGGCTTGCGCCCGGGACGACACTCCAGACTGATATACCGAGCGGCCGACTGATCATCGGTCGCGTTGACGACCCTCTGGAGTTCCGAGGCGCACCGGAGATATCAGTCGATCGGGGGTTCAAATCCCTCCGGCCCCATAGCGGTCTTCACTCTAACGTATCACTCCTTAGTAATAGGTATTCGAGGAAAAACAGGTCTGTAGCCGGAGGTGTCGGCGCGTGAGCCTCGGCTACTCCGGGAGCTTCACCGCCGAGAAGGATCGCGAGTTCTTCTGCGACACCTGCGGCGCGCGGTGTACCCGCAGCATCAACGGCGACCTCGAGTACGGCCACCTTGTCGGCTGTCCCGACCGTCCTGACGATTTCAAGATCGGCACGTCCGAGGGCCGTCACTACCGTCCCGACGAGGGACCCGACGGGGGTGCGTCAGCGTGAGCGACGAGGAACGCGGTCACGCGAGTTTCCTCGCGGAACAGCTCCGGCTCGCGGAGGAGAACGGGAATCTCCCCGACGAGCTCGCGGAGAAGCACGAGGACGACGAGACCGAGGAGGTGGACGATGTCGAGTGAGCGAGCCACCGCGCCCGGTGTGGGTCGCGTCGGCCCGCTTCTCTCGGCTCGCTGTACGGGCTGCGGGAAGACGTCGAAGAAGCGGACTACCGAGATCGTCGGTGACCGCTCCAGCGGCTCGTTCCAACACGTCTGTCACTCCTGCCACGGCGTAACTTGGTGGAACGTCCTCGAGCTCGTCGAGGCGGACGCGGGAGGTGGCCGATGACGGGGTGCCCACACCCCACGCAGCGCCAGAGCGGCGTCTGTCAGATGTGCGCGGTGGAACAAAAATTCGACGGCGTGGACCTCGACAAGGGCGACTACGAGTGTCCCGAGTGCGGAGGGAAGACGTCCGGCGAAGACGTCGTCTGCTACAAGTGCCGGGGTGGTTCGGCGTGAGCATCGACACGCCAACCACTCCGGAGGCCGGGATCGGCACGCTCCCGGACCCGCGGATCGAGGACCGGGTCGCCCCGCAGCCGGCGGCGCACGGGGCCGCCGTTCAGGCCGTCTTCAACGACGCGGGTCGCGACCTCGCGCTCTACTCGGCCGTTCACCAGCTGTGGTACGACCTCGTCGAAGATCGCGACGAGGAGCCCGGGATCGCCGCCGAGCTCGATCACCACGAACTGACGTGGCTCGACGCGCCGACGACCGGACGAGAGTGGGTCGTGAAGCTCACGTCGTCGCGCTGGAAGGCAGGTACCGGCTCGGGCGACAACTACTCGGCGTACTACAAGTACGACCTCACGCTTCGCGAGCGCGACGAGGACGGCGACCTCTACAAGACCGGGAAGGCGTGCTCGCTCCGGGTGATTCCACAGTTCGAGGATCTCAACTACAAGGACGGCGAGCCGCTCACGCTCCAGTACGACGAGGGTTCGCTCGTGCGGTGTTCGACGACGTGGGCCGACACGGCCGCCGAGGTCGAGGGACGGATGCTCGACCTCCTCGAGGTCGTCCTGGACGTCGACCGCGGTCGCCTCCTTGCGGACCGGAACGCTGACTCGCGCCGGCTCACGAAAGCCGAGGCGCACCACCGGTTCGACATCGGATGGAAGCGACAGGTCGTCGAGGTTCTGGATCAGACTCGAGAGCTGATCGCCTACGGCGGCCAGTCCGAGATCGAGGCGCACCAGCGCCGCCAGCGCGAGGGATACTTGGAGGCGCTCCTCGACGCCGACCGCTGGCACCTCCTCGGGTTCGAGCGGACCTCCTACGATATCGAGTTGAAGTGCTACCAGGCCGCCGGCTGGTCTGAGTTCCCGCGGGAGGACCCGGCGCACCACCCGAAGCTCGAGGCGTCGTTCGCCGGCGTCGACGGCGACGGAGCGCTCCCGCACGTCGACGAGTGGGACGAGGTCATGTCGGTGCTGCGGTCGGTCGTCTCGGCGCACTTGGAGTGGGCCGGCGTCGGTCGAGACGAGCTGATCGCTGACGACTATCAGGCGGGACCGGCGAGCCCGGAGTACCGGTACAAGCACCCCGGCGGTCGTCGTGAGCAGCTTCGCGAGCGCTACGAGGCGGTTGGGACGGAGATCCACCGCGAGGCGCTGAAAGCGAACACGCAGGCCGTCTACGACATCCTCCGCGTGGTCGCGACGGAGTCGGGAGCCTCGTACGACACGCTCGAGGAGCGGACCGGACTCGCTCGCTCGACGGTACGGTACCACGTCTCCCGGCTCGTTGACGTCGGGATCGCGGAGAAGGTCGGGAACCCCGTGCTGGTCGTGTTCCCGAGCCTCGCCGTCCTCGACGAGGCCGAGGATATCCTCCGCCGGATCTACCCGGACGACCAGGTCGACGACATGATGGAACGCGCGGAGGCTCGTCGCGAGCGCCGCGAGGAGCGCGAGGATCCGTCCGCGGTCGGTGACGACGACCAGGAGGACAGCGACGACCAGGACGACGGCGGCGACGGAGATCGCGGACGTCGTTCGGAGTGGGCGTACTTCCAGGACCTCGCGCTCGAGCCGCACCAGCTGGCGACGGCGCTCGAGAAGGAGTACCTGGAAGGTGACGAGGTCCGCGTGCGGACCGATCGCCGAGACTGGGTCGAGTAACAGCGCTCGACGCGCCTCGGTTCGCCGCGGTCGGTAGCTTCGCCTCTGTTCTTTCGCGCGCTCTGACGCCTCGATCCGCTCCTCTTGTCCCTCGACGTCGACGACCAGGCGGCTCGATCGGCGTCGATCGCTCCGCTTCCGCAGTTACGCCCGCGACCGGAGCGGATTTTAAAACATAATGGTTCTTAACTCTTTTCTGCGGATCGTGTCTCTCGTGGTGTCGAGCGTCGCGAGAACAGGCGGTAGAGCGTCTGCGGTGCGTGGGTAGGTTAGCAGGGGACCCTACGGGTGTAGCCCCTAAGGGGGAGAACAATAACGGCCGGCGACAGAACGTCGCCGGCCTGCCGCACCGCACCGCTCCGCACGTTGAACCTACAGGACGGTCGTAGGACGCCCTCTCGCCGGTGAAAACGCGGTATAGTGGGGGACGGGACCGTGAGAAAGTACCTTGTCAGATAGCCTTAGGTGGGGCTACCCGAGCCGTCCGATCGTCTGGTCGATCGCCCACTCGCCGACGGCGCCCCAGACCGCGTCGACGGCCGTCGACAACTGCGAGGTCATGGCCGACACGTTCGGGTCGATCCATCCGAGCGCGATCGCGACCCCGGCGCCGACCAGGACCACGATACCGTACGCGGCCCCCGACGACAGGACCCTCCCGACGAGACGGCCGACTTTGACAACCTTGAACAGGTAGAGCGCTCCCGCGAGGAGCATCGCTCCCATCATGAGACGTTGCCCCGCTCCGAGCGCCGACAGCGCCTCGAGGAGCCAGCTCATCAGTCCGAGCCCCCCTCGTCGTCGCCCGAGTCTAACGCCCCGCCGATCACTATCTGCGGCCGGTCGTCGTTCGGGTCGTTATTCGCCCGGTACTCCCGCACGAGTTGAATCACGGCGTAGCCACCGATTAGGACCGCGATTAGGAACGCGTCGGAGTTGACAAACTGAGCGAGGAGGTCTCCCTCTCCGAGCCCTTGAATCGCGACGACACCCGCGACCGCGACGATCGCGATCCATCGGGCCGTAGTAAACTCGCCGGCCTCTCGGAGGACGTAAAGCGAGCCGACCGCGATCCCTCCGACAGCGAGGATCGCGCCGGCCTCCGAGCCGACCTGGTAGAGTCCAGCCTGTCCCGCCGCGACCGCGACCGCCGCCGCGATCGCACCCGACAGGAGCCTGTTCTCGCCGACGCTAACGAGCGCGCTACCGACGCTCGAGACCGCGGACTCCAGCGCGCTCCCGAGCGCCGGACCGACGCGCGGGACTTGCTCAACGAGGCCGCCGAGACTCGCCCCGAGTCCGTCGATCGCGTCCCTCGAGGCCGCCGGTCGCGTCCCGGCGACGAACAGCATAGCAACCCCGCCGAACAGGACTGTCAGGCTCGGCAGGTTCCCGGTGGTAAACGTCGCGAACACCCCACCGCCGACGGTATCGCTTCCCGGCGTCGGCGGTTCCGCCGCGACGATCTCCACGAGACCCACGTCGTCGCGGGAGACCTCAATCTCCGAGGGCTTCTCAGCGCCGCCGAGTCGGTCGCCGTCGTCGTCGACGACCGCGTAGTATTGGCCGTCGGTTCCGGCGACGTACTCGATGCTCCACGAGTCTCCGATCACCGACGCCGGCTCGACGACGAACCGCGGGCTCGTTGCGTTGACGCCATCCGGAACGCGGACCCGCATGGAGTTCTGGTCCGGCGAGACGCGCGCCGACAGCGTTTGGAGCGTCAGGGTCGAGCCACTCGTCGCGTTCGGCGCGTAGAAGCGCTGTTCCCCGTCTGAGTACAGCTCGACATAATCGCTCTCTGTGGGATAGCTCTCGTTTGTCGCGTAGTACGTAAGCTCGCCCTGAGCGGTCTCGCCGACCTCGAGGTAGCTTCCCGAGCTCCAAGAGTCGAGCTTTACCCGCGAGTTGAGGTCGAACCCGACCGGCGTCGCTCGCTGGACCGATACCTCTCCGTCGTAAACGTCGACGCGCGAGGCTGCCGACCGAACCTCGACAGTCGTTCCCGCCGGTACCGGGTTGCCCGCGATCTCCGACACGTCGACCGACAGCGTTGTTCCCGAGAGGTTCGTCGCGTACTGAGAGACGCTGGACCATCTCCCGGTCTCGTTGAGCCGGTACTCTACGGACCGCATGGAGAATACGTTTCGAGCGTGCGGAATTCGGAGTTTTGCGTCCGCTATCTGGTTCGTGTACGTCTTTGTGACGTTGTATCGCTCCGAGAGCGCCTCGGACTCATAGAGAACAGTCCGCGGCGACTCGAGGTCGTGTCGGTACTCGATCTCGACTTTCGGCTCCGGTCCGGCGCCCGAGTAAGAACCGTCTCCGACGCTTACCGTGATATTATTCCTCCCCTCACGGAGCCATGAAGCATTAGCGTCTAACGAGACCGTTTCACCGTCGTTGAGTGTCCCAGAGTATCCGACTGTTTCGCCGTTCAATTCCACGACAGGATCGCGCGTCGTTGCCCGCTGTGAGATATTTGCTGAGACTGTTGGAGCGTTCCCTGTTGCCTCCACGTCCCACGTGTCGCCTATCTCCACGTCGATCGTCCCCGAAGTCGTTTCACCATCTGATAAGACGCCATCTGAGGATACCTCGGGCGTACCGTCGCCGTCCGTATCGACCTCGGGAGCGAGCGTCCCGTCGAGCTCCTCGAACGAGTAGCTCAGATCGGCTCGCATTCCCGGTCCGTCTGAGACGCCGGGGAGACTGAGCGAGACCGTGTTACTCCCGGTAGTGACTGCGCTGTTCGGTAGCGTCAGCGAGGCCGTCTCTCCCTCGGCGAGCGTTCCGCTGTATGAGGCGGTCTCACCGTTCAGTTCCACGACGGGATCGCGCGTCGCGGTGACCTCCGTCCACGACGCGGCGACGTTGACAGGACCGCTAACCGACACGTCCGCCGACTGTGAGCCCGTCGAGAGATCGACTGACTCCGTGACCGTCTGGCCCGGCCCGAGGATCCCGGAGTGAGAGACGGTCGAGCCGCCGACCGTCACCGACGGATCTACTGTCGCGGTGACCTCCGTCCATGAGGCGTCGACGCCGACCTCATACGCTGTCGACACGTCGAGCGACTGAGAGCCCGTCGAGAGATCGACCGACTCTGTGACCGTCTCTCCCTGTCCAAGCGTGCCCGAGTGTGATATAGTCTGACCGGCGACGGTCGCCGTTGGATCTTCTGTCACGTCGACATCGTCCCAAGTGATCGAGTAGTCGATCGAGCCGCCGACCG
>NZ_SGTY01000021.1:0-43406 GCF_005435095.1 Halorubrum sp. CGM5_25_10-8B
GGCCACCTCCGTCGCGCTCGCCTCGCGGGGGTGTTCGAAGTAGCCGAGGCGCTGAGCGGTACGGACCACCTCCCGCTGCCGGTCCGTGAGCCGCCCCCACTACGCCCACCGACTGCCCCCGAAGCGACTCGTCGCTCATGTGTGCGATTTGGTCTCGGTCCCCGTCAGTCGACGCCAACTCTCGACGGGGCTTTATTACGCGCTCCAGCGAGCGGCGGCGACGCGTACTCGTTCGGCTCGCTTTTTTTCCGACTTCGACCGTTTGATCGACATATGGGACGGCGGTCGCGGTCGTCTGACTCCGGTCCTGCCGATCGCTTCGGATCTTCCGGCACCGCCGGAGCCGACGGCGCTCCGGACGCGGTCGGGAGCGGAGCGCCGGTCGCCGCGAGCGACGGCGGCGTCGCCGACGCCGAGGCGGCCCGGAGCGGTTCGGACGGGTCGCGGGCGGCCGGCAGACCCGGCACCGCCGGCGTCCGCGTCGAGGTGGTCGTCCGCGACCCGACGCCGGCGCCGGTGGCGGCGGTGCTGCCGCCCGGCGCGGTCGCGGAGGACGTCGACCGCATCCGCGTCGACGACGGGGTGGTCTCGCAGTTCCGCGCCGACCGCGCCGTCGACGCCGAGCTCGTCTTCGACGGCGGCGACGAGTTCGTCTACCGCTGCCGGAGCAGGGCGCCGGGGCAGTTCCCCGCCGACGCGGTCGAGTCGCTCGGCTACCCGGTCTCGTCGGTGACGGTCCGGACGGCGCCCGACCGCGTCCGGCTCGGGCTGTCGCTGCCCGCGGCCGACCCGCTGGGCGACGTGATCGACGCGCTGGAGGCGACCGGCGAGTCCGCGCGGCTCGAACGGCTCACCAGCTCCGGCGGGGCCGACAGTCGATCGGACCCTGTCGTCGTCGACCGGGGGCGGCTCACGGACCGGCAGCGGGAGGTGGTCCGTACCGCTCAGCGCCTCGGCTACTTCGAACACCCCCGCGAGGCGAGCGCGACGGAGGTGGCCGACGCCATCGGCATCGCCCGCGCCACGTTCTCGGAACACCTCGCGGCCGCGCAGCGCCGCGTCTTCGAGGACCTCGTCGGCGGGTAGGTTCCCGCGCGCCGAGGGCGACCGCGGTATTGAAACCGTTCTGGCCCCGAGGAGAGGTATGTACCGGAGACGGTTCCTTCGACGGGCCGGTGCCGTCGGGAGCGCGGCGACGGCGGTCGGCCTCGCCGGATGCGCGGGCGTCGGCGGCGAACCCGGCTTCGACGTGGGGATGCTCGCCGCCGCGTATCAGCCCCGAGAGATCACGGTCTCGGTCGGCGACACCGTCGTCTGGGAGAACACGAGCGCGCGGTCGCACACCGTCACCGCGACCGAGGGCGGACTGCCTGACGGCGCGGAGTTCTTCGCCTCCGGCGGCTTCGACGACTTCGAGACCGCCAAGGCGGCGTGGCAGTCCGACTTCGGCGGCATCCTGAAGAACGGCGACCGCTTCGAACACACCTTCACGGTCCCCGGCGCCCACGAGTACGTCTGTATCCCGCACCGCGAGGGCGGCATGTACGGGACCGTCGTCGTCGAGGAGTGAGCCGTGAGCCCGCCCGCCCCCCGCCGAAATCCATTCCCGCCCGCGTCACGAACGAGGGGTGACTGAGAGATGGACCTCTCGCCGCTCCTCGGGACCGACGTCCTGCTGTTCCTCGCGATCGGGCTGCTCGGCGGCGCCCACTGTATCGGCATGTGCGGCCCGCTCGTCACCGTCTACGCGAGTCGGATGGACGCCGACGGCGGCCGGACCGACGGCGGCGGGGCGGGCGCCGCGCGCACGGCGGACAGGGCGACCGGCCGCGAGGGGCACCTCACCACCTACGAGGTCCGCCAGCACACGCTGTTCAACCTCGGACGCGCGGCGAGTTACGCGACAATCGGAACGCTGCTGGGCGCGCTCGGCGGCGCGGTGTTCGTCACCACCGCGACCCTGACCGGCGCCGCCGAAACCGTCCGCGGCGGGGTCGGCCTCCTCGTCGGCGCGGCCGTCATCCTCGTCGGCGTCAGGTACCTCTTCGGCGGCGCGACCGGCGGGGTCCACCTCCCCGGGCTCGAACGCGTCACCGGGTGGCTCACCGGGTACGTCGACCGCCTCGCGAACGGCCCGGGGATCGTCGCGCTCGGCGCGGTCCACGGGCTGTTACCCTGTCCGATCCTCTACCCGGCGTACCTCTACGCGTTCGCCAGCGGCTCGGCGGTCGCCGGCGGCGTCGCGCTCGGCGCGCTCGGGCTCGGGACGATCCCGGCCGTCTTCGCCTACGGGACGCTGATCGAGAGCGTCGACCCCGTCCACCGCCGCCGGGTCCACCGGCTGCTCGGCGTCGCGTTCGTCGCGCTCGGCTACGTGCTGTTCGCTCACGGGCTGATGTCCGTCGGGATCCACGTGCCGCACCCGCGGCTCCCGTTCTGGAACCCGCTCGACGCCGGCATGGGGGGTATGTGAAATGAGCGGGGCCGCTCGACCGCCGGACGCGGGCGACGACCCCTCCGCGTGTACCCTCTGTGAGCTTCCGACCGAGGGCGTCAACGTCACCGACGGCGAGGGCAACCGCTTCTGTTGTACCGGCTGCCGCGACGTGTACGCCGCGCTCGGCGACGTCGACGTCGACGCCGACGCGGTCCGCGAGCGGCGGCAGGAACGCGGCGACGACGGTGCGGGCGGGCCCGACGACCCCGACGCCAAGGGCGGGTCCGGCGACCGCGACGTGCCCGAGGGTCACGAGGCGACGTTCCTGGAGGTCGACGGGATGCACTGCGCGACCTGCGAGGCGTTCATCGAGACGGTCGCGACCGACGCCGACGGCGTCAGCGGCGCGAGCGCGAGCTACGTCACCGACACGGTGCGGATCGACCACGACCCGGACGCGGTCACCACCGACGACCTCACCGAGACCGTGAGCGGGCTTGGATACAGCGCGTACGACCGCGACGACGCCTTTTCGCGCCGACAGGCGCGGAACATGGCGACGGCGCGGCTCGCCGCGGGCGTCCTCGTCGGGATGGCGGTCATGCTCCAGTACATCGTCCTCATCTACCCGACCTACTTCGCGTTCCCGTTCTACAACGAGCGCACGCTGGAGTACCTCAACCAGGCGATGGCCTCGACCTCCGGAACGTACTTCTTCATCGTCATCGGCGTCCTCACCACCATCGTCCTCTTCTTCACCGGGAAGCCGATCCTGCGGGGCGCGTACGTCAGCGCGAAGACGCGCTCGCCGAACATGGACCTCCTCGTCGCCATCGCGGCAGTGAGCGCCTACCTCTACAGCACGCTCGCGGTGATATTCGTCGAGTCGCCCTCGATATACTACGACGTGACCGTCGCCATCGTCGTCATCGTCACCGTCGGCAACCACTACGAGGACTCGGTGAAGGACCGCGCGACCGAACTGCTCTCCGAGGTCACCGCCGTCCAAGTCGACGACGCCCGGCGGCTGACCGCGGACGGAGAGCCGGAGTCGGTCGCCGTCGACGCGCTCGAACCGGGCGACCGGCTCCTCGTGCGCGCCGGCGAGCGAGTCCCGGTCGACGGCGAGGCGGTCGACGGCGACGCCGCGGTCGACGAGTCGGTCGTCACCGGCGAGTCGCTCCCGGTCCGGAAGGTCGCCGGCGACGCGGTCGTCGGCGGCTCCGTCGTCGCCGACGGGTCGCTCACGGTCGCGGTCGGCCCGGACGCGACCTCCAGCCTCGACCGCGTCGCGGAGCTGGTGTACGACCTCCAGAGCGGGAACCACGGCGTCCAGAAGCTCGCCGACCGGCTCGCGACGGTGTTCGTCCCCGCCGTCCTCGGCATCGCGGTCGTCGCCGCGGGCGCGTCGCTCGCGCTCGGCGGGGCACCGACCGACGCGATGCTCGTCGGGCTGACGGTGCTGATCGTCTCCTGCCCGTGCGCGCTCGGGCTGGCGACGCCGCTCGCGGTCGCCGCCGGCATCCGCGACGCGCTGGAGCGCAACATCGTCGTGTTCGACGACACCGTCTTCGAGCGGATCCGCGACGCGGACACGGTGGTCTTCGACAAGACCGGGACGCTGACCACCGGCGAGATGCGGCCGATCGCCCGCGAGGTCGACGACGACCTGCTCCGGCTCGCTGCCGCGCTCGAATCGCGCTCCGCGCACCCGGTCGGGCAGGCCGTCGCGGCGGCGCGAGCCGAGGTCGGCACCGAGGGCGCCGCGCTCGGCGGCGCGACCGGCGACGGCACCGGGCCGGCCGTCGCCGACGGCGGCGCGGAGGCGGTCGACGCCTCGACGGAGGGGCCGGACCCCTCGGCCGACGCGGGCGGGCCCGCGGTCGAGTCCTTCGAGGACCACGCCCGCGGCGTCTCTGGCGTCGTCGACGGGGTCGAGGTCGTCGTCGGCCACCCGGACCTGTTCGACGAGCGCGGGTGGACCGTCCCCGACGCGGTCCGCGAGGCGGTCGCCGACGCGCGGGACGTGGGGCGCGTCCCGGTCGCGGTCGGCCGCGACGGCGCCGCGGAGGGGTTCCTCGTGGTCGGCGACGAGCTCCGCGAGGGCTGGGAGGAGACGGTGACGGCGCTCGATCGCTCGGGCGTCGAGGTGATCGTCCTCACCGGCGACGACGAGCGCGCCGCGACTGTGTTCGCCGAGCACGCCGCCGTCTCGTCGGTGTTCGCCGGCGTGCCGCCCGAGGGGAAGGCCGAGGCGGTCGGGCGGCTGAAGGAGCGCGGCGTCACCGTGATGGTCGGCGACGGCACCAACGACGCGCCGGCGCTCGCGGCGGCCGACCTCGGGGTCGCGCTCGGCGGCGGCACCGCGATGGCGGCCGACGCCGCCGACGTGGCGATCGTCGACGACGAGCTCGGCTCCGTGGCGACCGTCTTCGAGCTCGCCCGGGCGGCCGGCCGGCGCGTGAAGGGGAACATCGGCTGGGCGTTCTGCTACAACGCGGTCGCCATCCCGCTCGCGGCGACCGGACTGCTGAACCCCCTCTTCGCCGCCGTCGCGATGGGGGCGTCGAGCCTCCTCGTGGTGACGAACTCCTCGCGGGCGCTGCTCGCGGACGACTGAGGGCGGCCCGTGACGCGGCCGCGCCCGCCCCTACCGCAAGCGACTTTCGGCTCACGCGAGTAGACCTGAGCGATGACAGACCAACAGCAGCAGCCCGCGACGCCGACGCGGAACGGAATGCCCGTTTTCGGGCTCGGCACGTGGGAGAACGACGACCCCGCCCAGTGTACCGAGTCGGTCGCGAACGCGCTCGACGCCGGCTACCGCCACGTCGACACCGCGCAGATCTACGGCAACGAGGCGGCCGTCGGCGACGGGATCGCGAAGAGCGACGTCGACCGCGACGACATCTTCCTCGCGTCGAAGGTGTGGATCGACGAGCTCGCGCCCGCGGACGTCGCCTCGTCGACCCGCGAGAGCCTCGACAAGCTCGGCGTCGACGCGGTCGATCTCATGTACGTCCACTGGCCGGCCGGGGAGTACGAGCCCGAGGAGACGCTGCCGGCGTTCGCCGAGCTCCGCGACGACGGCCTGATCGACCGCATCGGCGTCTCGAACTTCGAACCCGAACACCTCGACGCCGCGACGGACGCGCTCGGCGAGGCGCCGTTCGCGAACCAGGTCGAGATGCATCCGCTGCTCCGTCAGGAGGAGCTCCGCGACTACGCCGACGCCAACGGCATCGAGCTCGTCGCCTACTCGCCGCTCGCCCGCGGGGAGATCCTCGACGACCCGGCGATCGCCGACATCGCCGAGAAGCACGGCGTCAGCGCGGCGCAGGTGAGCCTCGCGTGGCTGCGCGAGTCCGGCGTCACCGCCATCCCGAAGGCGACCGGGATCGACCACATCCGCGACAACCTCGCGAGCCTCGACCTCGAACTCGACGACGAGGACGTCGAGGCCATCGACACGCTCAGCCGGACCGACCGGCAGCTGAACCCCGACTTCGGGCCCGACTGGTAGGGCGTCCGGCTCACTTCGCCGCCCGCGGGAGCGACACCGTGATCCGGTTGCCGCGCTCGCGGCCGGCCGGATCGGAGTCGACCGCGACGTCCCCGTTGGACAGCTCCACGCTCCAGTAGACGACCCAGAAGCCGAGGCCGCTGCTGTGGTAGACGTGCGTCATGTCGTGGTCGCCGGTGAGCACGTCGGCCTCGACCGACGGTATCGCCGGGAGGTCGTCTTCGATCACGAGTTCGGCGCCGTCGTCGGTCCGACGCAGTCGGACCGTCACCGTCGGCCTCCCGTCGTCGCTGTGCTGAAACGGGTTCTCGAGGAGTTCGGTCACCGCCGACCGGAGTTCGCAGCGCCCGTCGACGGTGACCGCGTCGAGGCCGTCGACCGTGATCGACCCCTCGGGGTATCGGTCCCTGACGGTCTCGACGCACCCCTCGACCACGCTCCGGAGGTCGATCCGATCGGTCTCCCGCTGGTCGGTGATGAGATCGATGACCTCCCGTTCCTTCTCTGCGGTCTGGAGGAGGCGTTCGCCGACCCGTCGGATCACCGCCGTGTGTTCCGCCGCCTCCGGCACGTCGGCCTCGAGGTCCTCGACCGTCCCGAGGACGATGTTGAGTTCGTTCCGGAGGTTGTGGCGCAGGAGGTTGTCCATCACGACGAGCTGTCGTTCCCGACGGCGGCGGTCGGTGACGTCTTTGGTGAACCCCGTGATGCGGACGACCTCGCCGTCCTCGATTATCGGCTCGCCCTGGACCCACACCCACCGGTTGTAGTTCTCTTCGGGGTTCACCCGGTACTCAATATCGACGGAGTCGCCCGCGGCGAGCAGTTTCATCGCCTCCTCGACCGCGGGCCGGTCGTCCGGATGGACCGCGTCGAGGAACTTGTCCGGGTCGCCGCGGATCTCGTCAGTCGGTGTGCCGTATATGTCCTCGTACGCGGGGTTCACGAAGAGGAGCTCCGACCAGTCCGCGTCGAACATCCAGAGGACGTCGCCGGAGACCGCCGCGATTTCT
This sequence comes from Halorubrum sp. CGM5_25_10-8B, assembly GCF_005435095.1. Taxonomy (NCBI): domain Archaea; kingdom Methanobacteriati; phylum Methanobacteriota; class Halobacteria; order Halobacteriales; family Haloferacaceae; genus Halorubrum; species Halorubrum sp. CGM5_25_10-8B. The sequence goes on from NZ_SGTY01000021.1 coordinate 6,974, forward strand.
TTGAGGTGGGAGGTGGCCTCCGCGCGCTGCCGCTCGGCGCGGACGCGGTCGGTCACGTCCCGCGAGCTGACGACGTACCCGTCGAGTTCGTCGTCGGTGAGATTCGACATCCGGCTCTCCAGCCAGACCCACGACCCGTCCGCAGTGCGGTGGCGGTACTCGACGGTCTCCTCGGCGAACCCGTCGCTGGTGATCGTTCGCTGGAACGCCGCACGGACCGCCTCACGGTCGTCCGGGTGTATGTACTCGAAGGCGACCTCGCCCACGAGCTCCGCCGGCGGGATGCCGAGAATCCGCTCTGAAGCCCCGTTGACGAACGTGAACCGACCTTCGTCGTCGACCAGGGCGATCTTGTCCTGGGCCTGATCGAGCAGCAGCCCGAGCGGTTCGGACCCGTTCATTCCCTCATGCTCCCACGCGTACGCGTATAATCGTCACGGCCGTTCGCGTCCGTCGGCGGTCACGGACGAACTACGCCACCGGAAGGGACCACGGCGTGTCGGGACGCGATCAGACGGTCCGAGTGGACCCCGTTCAGTCGTCGCTCGCCGAGAGCGCCTCTCGAATCTCTTCCAGCTTGAAATAGGATGCGAGACCGAGTATCGTCACGGGCCACAGACCGACGAACTGCCCGCGCTGCTTGTCGCCGCGCACGTAGTAGAAGTACAGCGCGAGCGCCACCGACCCCACGGACGCGAACACTGCGGGTCCGAGTCCGTCACTACCGACCTCTTCGACAACTTCTGCCGCCGTCTCTTCTGTTGTATCGCTCACATACGATTAACGCCCCAGACGGGCATATGTGTTTCCTTGCTGTGAGCCCTACTTCGGGCCGTATTCGTCTCACGTCGCCGGCGGCGGCGTCACGATGACCCCGACCGCTCGCTCCGAAACACGAGCACGAAGATCAGGACCGACAGCACGATCATGACCGCCGCGAACACGCGCTCGTCGTCTGTCACAGCGTCGACCGGACCTTGGAGCATACGTCCGGTACGGCCCCCACGCTAATGTATCTCGGTATCAGCGGCGAACGCGACTCGTCCCCGTCAACACTGGCGACTCCGCACGAGCGGACGCCGTCGCTCGGACCGCCGACGGCCGGCCCACCCTCCCGCGAACCGCACGAAACGATTTGAGGCCGCGGACCGTATTGCGAGCATGCGTGACATTAACCCGGACACGCTGATGCTGGTGGCGGGTGTGGCGATCTCACTGATCGCGCTCTTAGAGCTGTATCCGCTCTGGAAAAATCGGAGAGACGACCGACGGTGACGGCCGTCCCTTTCACACCGGACCCGCATTCGGCGGCCACGGCGCACCGACTCCCCGGCGGCCACGGCGACGGGCGTGCCGGTCCTGAGCGCGACACGGGGACCGGGCGGCGACCCTTCAGACGTGTTCCGCGAGGAAGTCGACGATCCCGCGGTACGCCTCGATCCGGTTGTCGAGCTTCGCGAACCCGTGTCCCTCGTCCTCGAAGATCAGTTTCCGCACCGGGACGCCCTGTTCGCGCGCCTCCTCGACGATCTGCTCCGCCTCGCCGACGGGCACCCGCGGGTCGTTCTCGCCGTGGAGGACGAACAGCGGGGCCGCGATCCGGTCGATGTTGTTGATCGGGGAGACGGACTCGAGGAACTCGCGGTCCGCGTCGAGCGAGCCGTACTCGGCCTCGCGCAGCGACCGCCGCCACTCCCCGGTGTTCTCCAAGAACGTCACGAAGTTCGCGATGCCGACGATGTCGACCCCGGCGGCCCACAGCTCCGGGTACTCGGTCAGCGACGCGAGCACCATGAACCCGCCGTAAGAGCCGCCCATCGCGACGACGCGGTCCGGGTCGACCTCGGGGTGGTCGTGGAGCCAGCCGACGCCCTCCCGGACGTCCTTTACCGAGTCCATCCGGTTCTCCACGTCGTCGAGCCCGGAGTACGCCTTCCCGTACCCCGAGGAGCCCCGGACGTTCGGTTCGAGGACCGCGTACCCGTTGTTCAGCAGGTACTGCGTCACAGCGGCGAAGGATGGCCGCCGCTGCGACTCCGGCCCGCCGTGGATGTCGACGACGACCGGGTACCCAGACTCCGGCGGCTCCGTCTCGGGCACGGAGAAGAACGCTGGGATCTCCCGGCCGTCGAACGTCGGGTAGTGGACCAGCTCGCGCTCGACGAACGTGTCCGCTGGGATCCCCGCGGTCGAGGCGCGCGTCCACCGCTCCGCCTCGCCGCTCGTCGCGTCGACGACGTGGACGTTCGCGTTGTGGGTGCTCCCCGTCGTCGTCACGGCGAACCGGTCGCCGTCGGGCCCGAAGCTCACGCCGCCGGCGACGCCGTCCGGGAGGTCCGGCTCCGGGAACTCGTCGATGCGGTCGGGGGCGACGAGTTCGCCCGCCGTGAGTTCGGTGTAGCCGTCGACGTTCCGGGAGTAGACCACCCGGCGGGAGGACTCGTCTATCGCGACGCCGTCGACGTTCCACTCGCCCCCGTCGGCGACGACGGCGAACTCGTCGGTCTCCAGGTCGATCCGCTCCAGGCGGAGCGTGTCGGTGTCGCGGTCGGTGACGAGGTACACGCTCTCGCCGTCGGGCCCCCACTCCGGACCGGCGTACCGCACGTCGCCCTCGTGGGGCGTGTGGTGGGTCAGGTCGCCGCTCGCGAGGTCGAGGGTGTACACGTCGTGGTCGAACGAGGAGTGCGCCTCGTGGACGATCAGCCGGTCGTCGCTCGGCGACCACCCGGCGACGGAGAGCCAGCCGTCCCCCTCGTGGACCAGTTCCGCATCGTCGCCGGTCTCGTCGCGGGCCTGAACGTACACGTCGAAGACGGCCTCGTCGCGGCGGTTCGACGCGAACGCGAACCGGTCGCCCGCCGAGTCCCAGCCGCCCCACCGGTGTTTCGCCTCCGGCTTGGCCGTCAGCTCGGTGATCCCCCCCGACTCGTAGTTGAGCAGGTACAGCTGCGCGCGCTCGTTACCGCCCTCGTCCATTCCGAACACCGCTTCGGACCGCTCCGGCGAGGAGTCGACGAAGGAGACCGACTCCTCGAAGAACGTGTGCTGCTCGGGCCACGACTCGGGCCCGCGGACCGACCACACCTGCCCCGTGCCGGTCGTGTCGAGGAGGAACGACAGCCGACCGTCGGGGCCGAGGTCGGCGCCGCCCGCGTTCCGCACGTTGAGGTAGCGTTCGATGTCGTACTGTCGCATGACACTCGGTTCCGCGCCTGCCGTGAAACCGTTTCGGGTGACGGAATCCTCGCCGCGGTCCCGCGACTCCTCGAGATGCCGTGTCTTTTTACCGACTCCCCCCGTGCGGTCGGCGTATGCGCGTCGCGTTCGCCTCGCTCTTCGCCCCCGGACACGGGGAGACCCCGGCGCGAACGCGGACCCTGCGGACCGCCCGCGCGCTCGCCGACCGCGGCCACGACGTGGTCTGGCTCTGCGCACAGTGGTGGGGCGGCGACCACGACGCCTTCGAGGAGGACGGGATCGAGTTCCGGGCGGTCACCGTCGAGCCCGCGCCGATCCCGTTCGCCGCGCGGCTCCCGGCCGCGGTCCGGCGCGCGGGAGCCGACGTGGTCCACGCGGTCAACAGCCCGCCGACGCCGGCGCTCGCCGCCACGGTCGCGGGGTCGCTCTCGCGGGTCCCGGTCGTCGTCGACTGGTGGCGCGACCACCCCGCCGACGCCCGCCGGTGGTACCGGCCGCTCGCCCGCCGCGCGGACGCGGTCTCGACCCCCTCGCGGACCACGAAGACCCGCGTCCGCGAGCACGGGGCGGACGGCGACGACGTGCGCGTGCTCCCCGAGAGCATCGACTTCGACGCGGTCGAGTCCGCCGGCGTCGACGACCGCTTCGACGCGGTGTACGCCCGGCGACTCGACCGCCACGCCAACGTCGAGACGTTCCTGCTCGGGCTCGCCGAGCTGCGCGGCCGCGACTGGACCGCGGCGGTGATCGGCGACGGCCCCGAGCGCGGCCGGATCGAGGCGACCGCCAGCGACCTCCGGATCGCCGACCGGGTCGAGTTCCTCGGCGACCTGCCGCTCGACGAGCGGCTCCCGATACTCAAGGGGACGCACGTCGCGGTCGCCACCGCCACGTGGGAGACGTTCGCGACCGACCTGCTGTGGGCGGTCGCGTGCGGCTGCGTCGCCCTCGTGGAGTACCAGGCCGACTCCAGCGCCCACGAGCTCGTCGAGGGGCGCGAGCGCGGGCGACTCGTCACGAGCCCGGCGGAGCTGGCCGACGAGTTCGTCGCGGTCGGCGACCTCGAACGCCGTGCGGTCGACCGCGAGTTCGCGTCGTTCGACCGCGAGGCGGTTATCGACCGGTACGTCGCGCTGTACGAGGAGCTCGTCGACGGGGAGTGACGGGACTGCGGGGTGACCCGCGAACGGAGGAAGAACCGCGAACTGTCGGGAGGACCGCGGACCGGCGCGACGGACGGCGAGAGGGGAGCGACCGCCCGCTACGCCTGGTCCTGCCCGGTGATCGTGCCGCCGTACTTCATGAAGACGAACGCCAGCCCCAGCGTGCTCACCATCGCGATGAACGTCGCGATGCCGAGCGCGCGGGCGGCGTCCGGGACGAACACCGCGTTCGACCCGCCGCCGCCGACCTCGACGGTGGGGATGTCCTCGCCGACGGCGAGGCCGGCGTGCATGCCGACCGCGGTGTGGGGCACGCAGTGGTAGTGGGTGATCCCGGCGTCCTCGCTCGACGTCTCGTACTCGTACGTCGCTCCCTCCTCGCCGACGGGGTCGCCGCTGTCGAGGCTGGCCGGGCCGCCGCCCTCGACCGTCTGGACGTTGTGGGAGCCGCCGGCGCCCGTCCACTCCCAGGTGATCGTCGTCCCCTCGTCGACCCACACGAGTGTCGGGTCGAACGCCAGGCCTTGGTCGCCCGCCCCGACCGAGATGGTCACCGAGTCCTGACCGCGGGCGTCGGTGTACGACCCGACGTTCCCTTCGGTCGCGCTGGGCCAGTCGGGCTCCACTTCCTGTGCCGCCGCCGTCCCCGCCGTCGCCGTCGCCGCGCCGGCGGCGGCCGCCGCACCGCCGGCCGTCCGCATGAACGCGCGCCGAGAGACGTCGTCCGAACTCATACGAGGCGGTTCGTGGTGACCCGTAGTGAATATGTTGATCCGAACGCGGCGTCGACCCCGCTCTACTTATAAGAAATCGCCGCCTCGGCGGCCGGAAATCACAGCGAAATCTACCGCCGGATCCGGTCGAGGTCGTCGACGAAGGCCCGGAGCGCCGAGCGCGTCACGTGCGGCATACACACGACGCGGAGTTCGCCGGCGCCGGTCCGCGACACCTTCCAGCCGGCGTCGCGGAGCGACTCGAACTCCGACTCGGGCACGTCGGCCGCGACGAGCGGGAGCTCCGGCTCGACGACGCGGTAGCCGCGATCCGCGAGCTCGTCGGCGAGCCAGTCGGCGTTGTCGGCCGCGCGTTCGGCCGCCTCGCGGTAGCCGTCGGGCCACAGCGCGTCCATCGCCGCGACGGCGCCCGCGACGCCCGCGCCGCTCCGGGTCCCGGTCAGCGTCGCCTGCGACCGGGACTCCAGGTAGGGGGTGTCGACCGCGAGCGCGTCGAGCGCGGCGTCCTCGCGCGCCAGCAGGCCGCCCGCCGGCACCGGGGCTTGCCCGTACTTGTGGGGGTCGATCGTCAGCGTGTCGACCGCGGCGTCGGCGAACGACCACGCGTGGTCGGTGAACGGGAGGACGAACCCGCCCCACGCGGCGTCGACGTGGAACCCCGCCCCGACTTCCTCGGCGATCGCCGCCAGCTCGGGGATCGGGTCGACCCGCCCGTACTCCGTGCTGCCGGCGACGCCGACGACGAGTGCGGTCCCGTCGTTGACCGCGGCCGCGACGGCGTCGACGTCGGCCCGGAAGTCGTCGTCAAGGGGGACCGTCCGCAGCTCGACCCCGAGCACCTCCGCGGCCTTCGTGAACGAGAAGTGCGCGCTCGCCGGCGCGACGACGTTGACCTCGTTCCCGTCGCTCCCGTCGTGTCGGTTCCGCGCCGACCGCACCGCCTGGACGTTCGCCTCGGTGCCGCCGGAGGTGACGTACCCCGCGGCGTCGGCGGGGGCCGAGTGGGCCGCGAGCGTCGCGAGCCCCTCGACCGCCCGGGCCTCCAGCTCCGCCACCGACTCGTACGTCGCGGGGTCGCCGGGGTTCGTCGCGAGGAATCGCTCGGCGGCCGCGCGGGCGTCCGGGTGCGGCTCGGTACACATCGAGGAGAGCACCCGGTCGAACGACTGCGGCTCCGGTTCCGGCTGTCGCATCTGCCACCCTGTTACGTGGGGCGGCTCTTACCCGTTCCGCTCTCGGCGCCGGGAGAGAAACGCACCGCGAGCGGACTCAGCGAACCGAATCGAGTAGGAGGCGCTGTTCGGTCCGCTTCACCTCGTGTTGGACGTCGCGGACCGCGTCGATGTTCGCCGAGATCGAGGAGACCCCCTTCTCGACGAGGAACTCGACCATCTCGGGCTTCGAGCCGGCCTGCCCGCAGATGCTCGTGTCGACGCCGAGCTCGCGGCACGTCTCGATGGTGTCGCCGATGAGCCGCAACACGGCGGGGTGGAGCTCGTCGAACCGGTCGGCGACGTGCTCGTTGTTGCGGTCGACCGCGAGCGTGTACTGGGTGAGGTCGTTGGTCCCGAAGGAGGCGAAGTCGATGCCCGCCTCGGCGAGCTCCTCGATCTGGAGCGCGCTGGCGGGCGTCTCGATCATCACGCCCCAGCGGTGCGTCTCTGGGTCGATCCCGGCCTCGCGCATGTGCCGCGCGATCCCCTCCACGTCGGCGGCGTCGTTGACCAGGGGGAACATCACCTCCAAGTTGTCGTACCCCATGTCGTAGAGGCGCGCGAACGCGGCCAGCTCCTGCCGGAACGGCTCGGGCTTGTCGAGGCTCCGGCGGATCCCGCGCCAGCCGAGCATCGGGTTGTGCTCGGCCGGCTCGCCCTCGCCGCCCTCCAGCTCGCGGAACTCGTCGGTCGGCGCGTCGATGGTCCGGACGCGGACCGGTCGCGGGTAGAACTCGTCGGCGACGCGCCGGACGCCCTCGATCAGCTCGTCCTGATAGGCGCGGGCGCCGTGGTCGGCGATGTACGTCTCGGGCGTCTTCCCGAGCGACAGCACCATATGTTCGATCCGGAGCAGGCCGACGCCGTCGGCGCCCGTCGCCGCCGCGCGCTCGGCCGCTTCCGGGATCGAGACGTTCACCTTCACCTCCGTCGCCGTCATCGGCTTGACGGGGGTCTCGGGGCGCGCGGCCTCGACCGGCTCGAACTCCTCGCCCGGCTCGGCCGACTCGTCCTCGCCGGCCCGGAGCGTCCCCTTGTCACCGTCGAGCGTGACCTGCTGGCCGTCTTCGAGGACGCGGGTCCCGTTGCCCGTCCCGACGACCGCGGGGACGCCGAGCTCGCGGGAGATGATCGCCGCGTGGCTCGTCATCCCTCCCTCGTCGGTGACGATGCCGGCGGCGCGCTTCATCGCCGGCACCATGTCGGGCATCGTCATCTCCGTCACCATCACGTCCCCCTCCTGTACCTGATCGAGGTGGTCGAGCTTGTGGACGAGCCGGACGGCCCCGGAGACCACGCCCGGGCTGGCGCCGAGCCCGTCGACGAGCACGTCCGCGTCGTCGTCGCCGCCCCGCGCAGTCGTCGCGCCCTCGCCGTCGGCGGCCGCCGCGTCGGCGCCGCTCGCTCCGCCCTCGTCGCCGGCGTCCTCTCGGATCGTCGTGATCGGGCGCGACTGGAGCATGTATATCTCGCCGCCGTAGATCGCCCACTCGACGTCCTGCGGGGCGCCGTAGTGGTCCTCCACGCGCTCGCCGAGCTCGACGAGGTCGCCGATCTCCCCGTCCGAGAGGACCCGCTCGCTCCGCCGGTCCTCGTCGACGTCGAGCTGGACCGTCTCGCCGGTGTCGGGGTCTTTCACCATCTCGACTTTCTTGTCCGCGACGGTGACCTCGTCGACCGCGCCGCGCTCGCGGTCGTACACGTAGTTGTCGGGCGAGACGGTTCCGGAGACGACCGCCTCGCCGAGCCCCCACGCCGCCTCGATGGTGACCTGCGGGTCGCCCGTCGAGGGGTGGCTGGTGAACATCACGCCGGACTTCTCGGCGTCGACCATCCGCTGGACGACGACCGCGATGTCGACGTCCGCGTGCGGGAACCCGCGCTGCTGCCGGTAATAGATCGCGCGCTGGGTGAAAAGCGAGGCCCAGCACTCCTTGACGCGCCGGAGGAGGTCGTCCTCGCGGACGTTGAGGAACGTCTCCTGCTGGCCGGCGAACGAGGAGTCGGGGAGGTCCTCGGCGGTCGCGGACGAGCGGACCGCGACGAACGCCTCCTCGCCCTCCTCGCCCATCGCCCGGTACTGTTCCAGTATCTCCTCGCGGACCTCCTCGGGGAACGGGGTGTCGAGGATCAGCCGCTCGGCGGTCGCCTCGGCCTCGCGGAGGGCGGCGGAGTCCTCCGGGTCCACGTCGACCGCGTCGAACAGCTCGTCGTCGATCCCGGCCTCCTCGATGAACGTTCGATACGTGCCCGCGGTGACGGCGAACCCCGGCGGCACCGGGAGCCCCGCACCGATGAGTTCGCCGAGCGACGCGGCCTTCCCGCCGACGGTCCCGACGTCGTCGGCGTCGACGTCCTCCAGCAAGAGTACTGCCATTCGTGTACCCGGAGGATCCGCGAGGCGACCTATGAAGCTTCCGGCATGAGAAACGGTGAATAAAACACAACTCGGGACCGAGTTGTCTCCGACGGCGCAGCATGGGGGATCGTCCCGGACGCGAACCCGCGAACGAGCGACGGGCACCGTGCGGTAGCCCGACCGGAAACAGTTCGTCGACGACTGAACACCGATCGTCCGTCAAAACGAGGGCCGGAGCGTCGGGGACAGCGAACCGGATACCGGTTCGTACAACCTCGTAATCGATGAATCGGCCTATACTTACCTCCCGTTCCGCGTTCGGATCCCGTAACGAGTTACAGGGGCTGTAACAGCATTCCGGACTACTGTCCTCGGCTCGGAGTTCGCGTCGTCAGCTCTCGTCGAGCCGCCGACGCTCGTCGCGCAGCAGTCGCTCCCAGAGCCCGAACAGGGCGCTGTCGAGGTCGTACGCCTCGTCGACGCGCCGGACCCAGCGGTCGTCGGCGAACAGGTGCCGCTGGAACCGACGCACGTCCGGCGAGAGGTGGTCCCGATCGCCGCCGTAGTACGACAGCGACTCCTCGCGGGTCCGCGCGATAAGGTCGGCGGGCACGTCGATGCCGTCCGCGGCCGCGACGTGGACGAACCACTCTAAGTGGAGCAGCGAGTCGGCGAGCAGGAACCGCTCGCGGAAGCCGGAGGCCCGCGACAGCGCCGGCGCGCCGTCGATCCGCACGTCGGCCGGCCGCGAGAACCGCGGCGCGGTCGCGGTCACGGACGCCCGGTCGGCGACCGCGCCGGCGACTCGGCGCAGCCGCCAGTCGCAGTACCGCACCGGCGCGATGAGCGCGAGCTCGTACCACGTCGGCAGCCACTCGCAGTACGGCTCCGAGAACGCCCCGTCCGCGAGCAGCGTCGCCGCGACCGACCGGGCCTCGTCCGGCGTCAGTTCGTCGGGGGCCGTCCGGAGGCGGCGCTCGACTCGGTCGCCGTTGAGGCTGTCGACGCCCGAAAAGCCCATTCCCTCGGCGACGCCGGCCGTGTACGCGCGGCCGGCGGCGTACCAGCTCGCGAAGTCGGCGGTCGTCGTCAGCCGCAGCAGTCGGAGGACCGTGATACTGACATGACGGGCCGGGCCGGAATAACCGTTCGGTCAGCGGTCGACCGCGCCCCCACTCACCGCACCGTCCCCGGCCGCCGCGTCGGCGTCGTCCCCGTCCGGTTCGGCCGATCCGTCGAGCGCGTCGTCGAGCCCCCACTCGGCCGCGCGGTCGCGGGCCTCGGCTCGCGCCTGCTCGCGGATCGCATCGATCCGGTCGTCGTCCGCGAGGAAGGCGGCGACGGCGTCGTCCTCGTCGTCGCCGTCGCGCAGTCGCTCTCCGGGCGCCGCGTCGCGGGTCCGCTCTGCGAGGGCGGCGTCGTCGGCCAGCTCGGTCGCGGCCGCGTCGGGCGCGACCCGCAGCGACTCCTCCTCGTGGGCCGCCGCCAGTCCGCTCCGGTCGACGGCGTACAGCTCGACGCGGTAGGGGCCGGGGACCGCGAGCTCCGCGAGCGCGTCCGGCCCGCCGCTGTCCGTCACCGTGTTGTACGCCAGCACGGGTACGCCGTCCTCGAAGGTGAGGACGCCGCGTGCCTTGCCCGAGAGCAGCAGCGTCTCCTGCGGGACGAGCGTCGCGTAGCCGGTCAGCCCGCGGTCGAGCGCGCGCGACAGCGTCGTTCCCACGTCGGAGACTACCCGCGAGCGCAGGAGCGTCCCCCGCGGGACGGTGAGGGTCGGCGACGCCGACCCGTCGCCCTCCGGGCTTCCGCTCATGGCGTGTCGGGCACGACCGCGCTGCGGAACCGGTCGGCGACCGCGTCGCCGTCGCCGTCGCGCACGTCGAGCCGGTCGGCGGCCCGCCGGTAGCGCGCGGCGGCCTCGCTCTCCGGCGCGTGCGCGATCAGCGGCTCGCCGGCCCGGCGCGCCGCGCGGACCGCGTCGCTCTCGGGGACGTTCGCGAGGACGGGGCCGCCGAAGTGGCGCTCCGCCTGCGCGGCGACGTCGTCGGCCCCGCCTCTGACCTTGTTGAACAGGACGCCGGCCGTCTCCGTGCCGTACGAGCGCGCGTACTCCTGGACCTTCAGGCCGTCAGAGAGCGCGGGGATCGTCGGCTCGACGACGACGACGACGCGGTCCGCGAGGACGACCGGCAGCACGGCGGACTTCGAGCCCAGCGCGGCGGGCGAGTCGAGCAGGAGCACGTCGGTGTCGCGCGCGAGCTCGGCCACCACGTCGCGGAGCCGCTCCGGCTCCGCGGCCTCGAAGCCCGCGAGCGAGGTGCCACAGGGGACGACCGAGAGTCCGAACCGCTCGTAGGTCGCCTCGTTCACGTCCGTCGCGGTGCCCTCGACGAGGAGGTCGTGAAGGGTAACCGCCGCGTCGTCGAGCCCGGCGTGAAAGAGGAGGTTCGCCATGCCGGTGTCGGCGTCCACGACGGTCACGTCGTGGTCGGCCGCGAGCGCCATCCCGAGCGCGAGCGTGCTCGTCGTCTTCCCCGTGCCGCCCTTCCCGCTGGCGACCGCGAACGCCTCGACCATACGCCCGGTCGCCCGGCGGTCCGAATAAATCCTCTTCATCGCGCTCGCCCGCTTCGCTCCTCGGCCGTGTCGGCGGCAGCGCTTTTGATCCCGCGGCGCGATGGGAGCACCATGGCCGAGACGATAGCCGCCGACGAGTTCCGCGACAGGATCGACGAGCGACGGCGCGGCGAGCGCTCGTTCGCCGTGGTCGACACGCGACCCGAGGAGAGCTTCGCGGGGTGGCGCGTGGCGGACGCGGTCCACTACTTCTACAAGCCGTTCCACGAGTTCGACGTCGACGACTTCGAACGCGAGACCGGGCTCTCGCCCGACGACAGCGTAATCACGCTGTGCGCGAAGGGGAAGGCCTCCGACGACTTCGCCGCCGAGCTCGACGCCGCGGGGTACGAGGACGTGACCGTCGTCGCCGACGGCATGCGCGGCTGGTCCGCGGTGTACGACAGCACCGAGGTCCCGCTCGGCGACCCGCCCGACGCGGCCCCGCCGCTCGACCTCGTCCAGGTCCAGCGCCGCGCGAAGGGGTGTCTGGGCTACCTCGTGGTCGGCGGTCGCGAGCCGGGCGACGCGGATCACGTTCCTGCCGACCGATCCGACGCCCGGGACGGCTCCGACCGCGTCGCCGTCGCTATCGACGTCTCCAGACACGGCGACGAGTGGGTCGAGGCGGCCGCCGAACGCGGCGCGTCGATCGCGGCCGCCGTCGACACGCACGTTCACGCGGACCACCTCTCGGGCGGCCGGGCGCTCGCTGACGACCTCGGTGTCCCGTACTACCTGCCCGCCGCGGCCGCTGCCCGCGACGTGGCCTCCGAGTTCGAGCCGATCGAACGCAACGAGACGCTGGACGCCGGCGGCGTCGACCTGAAGGCGCTTGCGACGCCCGGGCACACCGACGACGGCGCGAGCTACCTCGTCGGCGACGCGGCGGTGCTCACGGGCGACACGCTGTTCACCGACAGCGTCGGCCGGACGGAGCTCCAGTTCTCGGCGGACGACGGCGGCGAGGGCGGCGCGGACGGTGGAGGCGTCTCGGACGGGGGTGCCGCGGGCGCGGCCCGTCGGCTGTACGACTCGCTCCACGGGACGCTGCTCGCGCAGCCGGACGGCGTCGTCGTCTGCCCGGGCCACTTCGCCGTCGCGAACGACGGCTCGACCGGGGAGGTCGAGCCCGGCGAGCCCGTCTTCACGACGGTCGGCGCCGCGCGCGGCGAGATCGACGTCCTCGGCCTCGACGCGGACGACTTCGTCGAACGGATCACGCGGACGCTGCCGGAGAAGCCGCCGAACTACGAGTCGGTGATCGCGGCCAACCGCGGGGTCGAGTCGCCGGCGGACGAGACCGCCGCGATCGAACTCGAACTCGGTCCGAACCGCTGCGCCGCCGAGCCGGACGCCGGCTCCCCCGCGGACGACGACTGACGGCGTCGCGCCGGACCGCTTACTCGTCGTGGATGAAGACGAGCCGCTTCGACTCCGTGTTGACGAGACAGAGGTCGATCCCGTCGCGGGTGGCGCCGATCTGCTGCCAGCCGTGGTCGCTGACGAACAGCGTCTGGAAGACGCCGCGGTCGCAGTCCGGGTTCGGACAGCCGACCCCCGCGGCGTTCTTGTAGACGGTGGTCCCGCCGCCCGAACTCTGTCGCACCAGCCCGTCGGTCAGCGACCGGAACTCCTCGGCGGACATCGGACTCTCGGCGTCGTCGTCTCCCATGTCTCTGCGTTCGCGGGCGACCGTCTAAAAACCGCCTGCCCGTGGCAACAGGTGACACAGTGTCGGTCCGAAACGGCCTCCGCGCTCACTCCGCGTCGCCTTTCGCCCGCTCCGCGTGCGCGTCCGCGAGCCGCGTCGGCTCGGGGAGCTTGTAGCCCGAGCACAGCGCCGCGACGAGGTCGACGGCGCTCTCCGCGGACACGCGGTGCCCGGGACTGACGTAGAGGGGGTTCACCCGCCTGCTGTTCGGGTACTGGCGCGACTGGAACGCGTGGCCGATCACCGTCCCCGGCTCGGCCGTCGTCACCGCGTCGTCCGCGCGGATCGGCGTCCGCCAGCCCGCGGGGCGCTCGGCCGTCGGCTCGTCCGGCTCGCCGCAGAGGAGGCTCTTCGCGACGCCGACGCTCGGCACGTCGCACAGGACGCCGACGTGCGTCGCGAGCCCCGCCTCCCGGAAGTGGATCCGCCCGGAGCCGTCGCAGACCAGCAGATCGGCCTCGGCGTCGAGCGCGTCGAGCGCGGCCAGTATCGGCTCACCCTCCCGGAACGCGAGCAGGCCCGGAATGTACGGGATCGACAGCGGCGTGGTCGCGCTTGCGTACTCGACCACGGTCCCGCCGCGGAGCGCGACCGCGGCGGAGACAGCGGCGTCGGGACGGTCGCCCGCGCGGTCGGTGCGGAACGCCTGGTCGACGCCGACGACGGTGGGCACACCGGACTCCTCCACCGCGCCGCCGGTACCGGGGAGCGTCTCGTTCGCGACCGCGTCCGGGCGAGCCGGCGGGAGGCCGTCGGCGAGCGAGGCGGCCGACTCGACCGCGACGGCGGCCGGGTCGAGCGCGTGGTCGTCGTCGAACGCCGCGGCCGCCGCGATCTCGCGCTGGAGCGACTCCATCTCCTGCCGCGACAGCGACGGGTCGGGACGGAGATCGGGCCGCGCGAGGTCCATTAGAAGCGTCCGCCCGGACCGCCGGGGCCTCCCGGACCCCCGGGGCCGCGGGCGCCGCCCATCGAGACGCCGCCCATGCCGCCCGCGGAGCGGGCGAGCCCCTCGTTGCGCTTGCCGAACGCGAGCCCGATGGCGAACCCGATCAGGTGCGCGAGGTGCGCGATGCCGCCCACGCCGCCCGTGCCGCTCGTGACCACGAGCAGCGCGGAGACGACCGCGATCCCCCACGTGAGGTACTTGATCTTCATCGGGATGACGAAAAAGAGGAGGACCTGCATGTTCGGCCGCCAGACGGTGAGGACACCGAGGATCGCGAAGCCGGCGCCGCTGGCGCCGAGGACCCCCGTCGGCGGGGCGTTCGTCGCGATCGCGAAGAGGACGTGGCCGAGCCCCGCGGCGATCCCCGCCCCGAAGAAGAACGCCGCGAACCGCTTCGACCCGACGGCGCGCTCGACGAGGGGGCCGAAAAACAGGATGACCACGCTGTTGCCGATGATGTGGAACAGCTGTCCCGGGGCGTGCGAGAACACCGAAGTCACCCACGTCCAGACGTTCGTGACCGCCTCCGACTGGAGCACGAACAGGGTGTTGTGGAGCGATTGGCCGCCGACGAACAGCGCGACCCACTGCGCGACGAACGTGACCCACATCGCCAGCAGGATCGCGTACGTCGCGTTGTTGCGGAAGAAGCTCACGAACCCGCCGGTGCCGGTCTCGCGGTCGACCCGACGCTTGACGCGGTCGACGACTCCGCCCCCGCCGCCCCGCGCGTCGGCGGCGCCGCCCGCGGCCCCGCCCCCGCCGCCCTCGTCGAAGCCGCTGTCGAAGACCCCGCCGGGGTCGTCCCACTCGGCGAGGCCCGGACAGTTGTGGTTCTCGGGCAGTCGGTGCTCGGCGCAGAACGTCTGGCCGCACCGCTTACACTGGTACGGGAGGTTCTCGTACTCCCCGCATTCGTCGCACGTCGCCATTGACGACACTTACGCGGGCGGTCGTAAAGCGGTTTGGCTCCGTCCCGGGCGCGTCGGCCGGTCGGCGACGCGGCGAGCCGGGCCTGGCGACCGGATCGACGTGCGCGACGGCGACGCGGTCGCCGCGTTCAGTCCAGTACCCGCCCGGCGACGACCGCGACGGCGACCCCGGCGACCGCCACGCCGACGAGCGTCGGGACGAGTCGGCCGGACCCCCACTCCCACCCGAGGAATCGGGTGCCGACGACCGCGACGAGGGCGATGAGGAGGCCGAACGCGGAGACCACCGACGACTGATCCGATCCGATGAGGGCCATCTCACCGCCGTAGTTCGACGGCGGGCGTGAAAAGTGTCCGCCCCTACGCGCGCCCGGTTTGCTGTCCCTACGCGTCCGGCTCGCCGCCTCTACGCGCCCGGCTCGCCGCCTCGAAGCCTGTCGACGAGGGTTCGGAGCGTCGCGAGCGGGTACTGCCCCGGCGCGGTCGCCTCCGCGGGGTCGACGGGCGCGTAGCCGATCTTCGAGCCGTAGACCGGGGCGACCGCGCGGGTGTGACGCCCCGGCTCGCCCATACACATCGTCGCGACCCGATGGCCAGCGACGGTCGCCTCGTGGGTCGCCTCGAGCATCGCCAGCGCGTCCGCCGGGGCGGTCGCGGTCGTCGCTAGCTTCCCCACGTCGCCCTCGCTCGCGGCGTCGGCGAGCAGGTCGACCAGCGCGGCCGGCTCGGGCGTCGACTCGAAGTCGTGGACCGACGCGACCACCGCCACCCCCTCCCTTCGGGCCGCGTCACGCAGCGCTGTCGCGTGCGACTCCTCGGCCGGGTCCGGGTGCGTCCCGCGCAGCGCGGCGAGCTCCACGTCGACCGCGGCGACCGCGTCGCGGGCGACCGCGTCGGAGAGCGCGTCGTAGCGCGCGAGCCCGTCGGCCTCGCCGCCCTCCCACGACGCCCGGTTCGTGACGAGCAGGGGGAGCTCGCCGTCGTAGCTCGCCAGCTGGTCGCGCGGGGCGTCCGCGAGGTCCATCCGGAACTCCACCGCGTCGGCGTGGTCGCGGGCCCGCGGCTCCTCGGAGAGGTCGGCCGTGCTCGCCGCGAGGACGAACTCCTCGAACATACGCGGGCGTACCGCGGGCGGGGACTTAGCTGGTCGGGGTAGAACGGCGTGGGGGTCGGTCGGGTCGGCGGGGAAAGCGTCCGCTTACGCGACGAGGCCGTCCTCGGCCTCCAGCAGCTCGTGGTACCGGTTCCGGATGGTGACCTCGGAGATGTCGGCGACCTCCGAGACGGCGGCCTGCGTCGTCTTCTCGTTCGTGAGGAGCGCGGCGGCGTAGACGGCGGCCGCGGCGAGGCCCACCGGCGACTTACCCGAGTGGACACCCTTCTCCTTGGCGTTGCGGAGGAGGCTCTTCGCGCGCATCTCCGACTCCTCGCTCAGTTCGAGGTCGGAGGCGAACCGGGGGACGTACTGCTCGGGGTCGGCCGGCTTCACTTCGAGCTTCAGCTCGCGGACGACGTAGCGGTACGTCCGCGCGATCTCGGCCTTCTCGACGCGCGACACGTCGGCGATCTCGTCGAGGCTGCGCGGGACGCCGGCCATCCGGGCGGCGGCGTACACGCAGGAGGTGGAGACGCCCTCGATGGAGCGACCGGGGAGCAGGTCCTCGTCGAGCGCGCGTCGGTAGATGACCGAGGCCGTCTCGCGGACGTTATCCGGGAGCCCCTGCGCGCTCGCCATGCGGTCGATCTCGCCGAGCGCCTGCTTCAGGTTGCGCTCCTTGGAGTCGCGGGTGCGGAACCGCTCGTTCCACTTGCGGAGCCGCTGCATCTTCTGGCGCTGGCGCGCGCCGAGCGACCGGCCGTACGCGTCCTTGTCGCGCCAGTCGATGTTCGTCGAGAGCCCCTTGTCGTGCATCGTGTTCGTCGTCGGGGCGCCGACGCGGCTCTTCTCGTCCTTCTCGCGGGAGTCGAACGCGCGCCACTCCGGGCCGCGGTCGACCGAGTCCGCCTCGACGACGAGCCCGCAGTCGCTGCAGACGGTCTCCCCGTGTTCCTCGTCGTTGATGACGTGCCCGCCGCACTCCGGGCAGCTGAGCGTCTCGTCCGTGTTCTCCGATTCCTCCTCGTTCGTCTCCGTTCGGGAGCGACTCCCCCGTGTGTGTAGTCGTTCACTCATAGCTCGGTGGCCCCCGGAAACTGAAACTGCCCGAGAGCGATCTTACGTTACCGTCGGCAGAAGATAACTTAAAACGACCGGAACGTGTCGCTCGGATCTCGACAAAAGAACACGATCTATCACGCGTTTTCGCCGATCCCCGATCGGTCGGGACGCGCGGACGACCTCGGCCGCCCGCGGCCGCTATCACCGCCGCGGCGCCGCGTCAGCGGGGCGATCGAAACCGTTGAGACGACCGCGACCGGATCGGACGCCATGTCCGCGCCCCGTGTCGTCTCGCTCGCACCGAGCGCGACCGCGACGGTCGCCGGCCTCGGGGCGGCCGACCGCCTCGTCGGCGTCACCGCTCACTGCGACCTCCCGGACGGCTCCGACCCCGGGTCGGCGCACGGTTCCGATCCCCCGACCGCCGTCGGCGGGTGGCTGAACCCCGACCTCGACCGCGTCGCCGCCCTCGACCCGGATGTCGTCCTCACGAGCGACGCGCTCCAGGCCGACCTCGCGGCCGCCTGCCGCGACCGCGGCCTCGACGTCGCGCACCGCGAGCCCGCAACGCTCGACGGCGCGTTGGACGGGTTCGCGGCCCGCGGCGCCGACGTGGACCGCCCCGAGGCCGGCGAGCGCCTCGCGGCCGACGCCCGCGAGCGACTCGACCGGATCGGCGAGGCCGTCGCCGACCGCCGCCGTCCGACCGTGTACTGCGAGGAGTGGTCCGACCCGCCGATGGCAGCCGGCAACTGGGTCCCCGACGCCGTCCGCGCCGCCGGCGGACGCTACCCGTTCGCCGAGCCGGGCGAGCGCTCCCGCGAGGTGGAGCCCGCAGACGTCGAGCGCGCCGATCCCGACCACGTCGTCGTCCACGTCTGCGGGCACGGCGACCGCGTCGACCCCGCCGGCGTCGCCGGGCGCGAGTGGGTCGACGCCCCCGTTCACGTCCTGGACGACTCCCTCCTGAACCAGCCGAGCCCCGCCCTGATCGACGGCGTCGAGCGGCTGGCGCGCTTGCTCCATCCCGAGGCGTTTTCGGCGCCGGACGACGACGCCCGGACATGACGATCCTGCGAGTCGGCGTCGGCAGCGGCAACCCGGTGAAGCGGCGCGCGGTCGAGCTGGCGGTCGGGTCGGCGGGCGACGACGACCTCCCCGGCGGTCCGACCGGCGTCGCGGTCGAATCGGTCCCGGTCGACTCCCGCGTGAGCGAGCAGCCGACCGGCCACGCCGAGACGGTCGCGGGCGCGGAGAACCGGGCCCGCGCGGCGCTCGAACCCGACCGCGACCTCGGCGTCGGCATCGAGGGCGGCGTCGCGGGATTCGACGGCGCCGACGAGCGGTTCCTGATCATGTGGGCGGCCGTGACCGACGGCGACCGCGTCGGCCGCGCCGCCGGGCCGAGCCTCGCGCTCCCGGCGAACGTCGCCGCCCGCATCGACGACGGGGCGGAACTCGGTCCCGTGATGGACGACCTCCTCGGCACCGACGGCGTCGCGACGCGCGGCGGCGCCGTCGGAGCGCTCACGAACGGTCGCGTCGACCGGGCGGAGGCGCTCGCGGCCGCGGTGAGCGGCGCGCTCGGTCCCTTCGTCGCCGAACTGTACTGAGCCCGTCCGCGTCGCCGCCCCGGTTCGAAGACCGTACCCAAACCCGCTGCTGGGACGGGATTATCGCTCGTCTCACCGTGGAAAACCGCAGGACTACGGCGTGTTAACCCGACCTACCAACCGGCTTATGCGGGGTGATGACGTGATGGCTGTATGAGCACGGCTCACCCGGACGCGGTCGCAGCCGAATCGGCCGGCCTCTCCGCGAAACAGGCGCGTATCCTGCGGTACCTCCGCGAGAACGCGTCCGACCGGACGTACTTCAAGTCGCGGCTGATCGCCAACGACCTCGACCTCTCAGCGAAGGAGGTCGGCGCGAACATGAGCGCGGTCGTCGACGCGGCCACCGATATCGACGTCGAGAAGTGGGGGTACTCCTCCGGCACGACGTGGATGGTCACGGCCTGACCGAAGTCAGGGGTCGTACGCGACCAGCGACGCCGCCTCGTCGGCGAACGCGACGGCCTCGGCGTCGAATGAGTCGGCGTACCGGACGACGAGCGTGAGCAGCCGCTCCGGCTCGGTCAGCGCGTAGCCGTCGGTCCGGTCGAGGAGGCCCGCGCCCTCCAGGTCGGCGGCCGCCGCGCTTATCGTCGGCCGCGAGACGCCGAGGGCCTCCGCGAGGTCGGCGCCGGTGGCGCTCGGGTCGCGCAACAGCGCGAGGATCATCCCGCGGGGCGTCTCTCGCCGCAGGTAGCCGAGCGCCCGCTTGTCGGTCTCGTCGAAGCGCCCGGCGGGGAAGAAGCGCCGGTAGTCTGCGTCCTTCACCGACTCGATCTCACCCGCCTCTTCGAGCTTCCGGAGGTGGTACTGCGCCTCGCCGGTGCCGAGCCGGAGGTCGTCGCGGAGCTTCGAGAAGTGCGCGCCGGGGGTCGTCGGCACGTAGCCGCGGATCGCCTCCCGCGTCTCGTTCGCGTCCCCGCTTCCGTCGTCCGCGCTCGCGGTGCCGACGAACGGCGCGGCCGCTCCGACCGCGGCGAAGCGGCGGAGCGTCTCGCGTTTCCGTCCGTCGAACCCCTCTGTCACGCCGAGTAGTAGTCTACGCCCCGACAAAAACACTTCGTTCGATCCAATTCGGCGCGGAGAATCGACAGCCTTGACCGCGCTCCGCGCCGATTTACTGCTCCTTCTCCACTTCCGCCGCCTCTTCGTCGTCCATCTCTTGGATGACCTCGTCCGCGGACCTGATGCTCGCGCCGGCGTCGCCCGACTTCACGGCCTCGGCCTCCTTCTCTAACTCCTCGACGTTCATCTCCGCCGACTCCTCGATCTGGCCGAGGATCTCGTCGATGTCGTCGAGGCCGAGCATCTTCCGCGTGTCGGCGTCGAACTCCTTCCCGTCGAGCCCCTCCATCTCCTGGACGTCGGAGCCGGAGAGGGCCTTGCCGTAGCGGCCGACGAGGCTGGTGAGCTCCTGCGGGAGGACGAAGGTGGTGGACTCGCCTTTCCCGATCTCCTCTAGGGTCTCCATGCCGCGCTCGATGATGGCGCGTTCGCCCATCGACTCGGCGGAGCGGGCGCGGAGGACCGTCGAGATGGCGTCCCCCTGCGCTTCGAGGATCTGGGACTGCTTTTCACCCTGCGCGCGGATGATGTTGGACTGCTTGTCACCCTCGGCCTGCTCGACCGCGGAGCGGCGTTCACCCTGCGCTTCGAGGATCATCGCGCGGCGGCGGCGCTCGGCGGAGGTCTGCTGCTCCATCGCCTGCTGGACATCTTTCGAGGGGTTGACCTCGCGGACCTCGACGCTCTCGACGCGGATCCCCCACTCGTCGGTGGGCTCGTCCAGTTCCTTGCGAATCTTCGCGTTGATCTCTTGACGCTTGTTCAGCGTGTCGTCGAGCTCCATGTCGCCGAGGACCGCCCGGAGGGTGGTCTGCGCGAGGTTCGAGACGGCCTTCTTGTAGTCGTCGACTTCGAGGAACGCCTTCTTCGCGTCCATCACCTTGATGTAGACGACCGCGTCGGCGGTCACGGGAGAGTTGTCCCGCGTGATCGCCTCCTGCCGGGGCACGTCCAGCGTCTGGGTCCGCATGTCGAACGGGTACGTGCGGGAGACGAACGGCGGAATGAGGTTGATCCCCGGTTCGAGCAGTTTGCGGTACTCGCCGAAGACGGTGAGCGTCTTCTTCTCGTAGGCGTCGACGATCTCGAACGACTGCCAGAGCGTGACGACCACGAGCAGAAGCGCGAGCAGGCCGACACTCACGAGCCCGAAGCCGAGGCCGGCTTGGAGGGTGATCGGTTCCATGCCTCCTAGTTAGGCTATCCCACGGTTAATAGTTCGCCTGTCGACGCCGTACCGTCCCGCAGTCCCCGGGTCGCGGCGCCGCGGCCGCGCGCTGCCCGCTCCCGAAGCGTCACTCGTTCCCGTCGAACTCGGCCGCGACGTTCTCCAGCGCCGCCCGGAGTTGCCGCTCGTTGAACCGACGGACAACGGGTGCGCCGAGCCTCGTGAGCGCGTTCTCCGGCAGGCCGTACGTCGCGGCGTACGTCAGCTCCGTCCCCCGGTCGACGGGCTCGGTCCGGAGGTCGATGGTGCCGGTGAGCCGCCCCCGGAGTTCGAAGACGTGGCGCTCGGACGGCTCGTGGAGGGTCTGGACGATCTCGCCGTCGATGCCGACTCCCGCCATCCGGTAGGTGTACGAGAGGCGCTTCCCGCCGTTCGCCAGCGGTTCGACGTCCCGAACGTCCGTGAGCCCGGGCGTGACCGCCGCGTGGTTCGCCGGATCGTCGAGGAACGCGAACACGGACTCGGGGTCGGCCGCGACGACGATCACGTCGCTCGCGGCGAACGGATCGTCGCCCGCGTCCGGCCCGTCGTCGCTCGGGCTCGACTGCTCGTCGCTCATGCGGCGGCACCCCCGCTCACAGACCCCTGGGCCATCAGTTTGACCGGGGATCGACGTACGCCTCGACCAGCTTCCGCTCGGCCGCGCGGAGGTGCTGGTGGAACGTCTGTCGGGTGATCCCCATCCGCTCCGCGATCTCCGACCCGTCGACCGGCCGCGGCCACTCGAAGTAGCCGTTCAGCTCGGCGGTCTTCAGCGCCGCCCGCTGCCGGTCGGTGAGCCGCTCATCGACCGCGGCCGCGAACTCAGCGACGGTCCGGTCGCGGCTCTCGCGCTCGACGCGCGAGCGGAGCTCGACGCCCTCGTACTCGTCGCGGAACACGTCGAGGATCGACCGGACGTCGCGCTCGGGCGGCGCCTCTATCGTCAGCGTCGCTCCCTCCGGCGTGGCGGTCGCCTCGGCGACGACGCCGCCGTGATCGGCCAGCTGGGTGAGCGGCGGCGACTCGGTGACGGTGACGGCGAAGCTGACGCCGTCGTTCGTCTCCGAGACGGTCCGCATCGATTCGACCAACGGGAGGGAGGCGAGCTCGTCGAGGTCGACGCCCTCGCCGTCGGCGCGGAAGTACAGTTCGCAGGCGTCGTCGTCGAGTCGCGTCGTCCCGAGGTGTTCAACTTCCCCGCCGACCGCGTCTGCGATCCGCGCGAGCGACGCGGTCGAGTCGCGGATCCCGACCACGAGCTCCACCACGCGGTCGGTCGTGAGTATCTCCGTGGTCTCGATGGAGTGAAGCCCGTTCGCGATCATCTTCCCGACGGACTCGCACACCCGCCGCTCGCGGCGGTCGAGCACGTCCGCGCCGCTGCCGTAGATAGCCAACAGGCCGTACTGCCGCTCTCCGTACGTCAGCGGCACGACGAGGAGGCGCCGCCCGCCGGCGGTCTTCGGTTCGAGCGGGCCGTCGGCGACGTGCTCTATCGAGCCGCTGTGCGGCTCCCCCGTCTCGACCGTCTCCCGTACCTCCGCCGGCGTCTCCTCGATGTCGAACGTCGCGCCCGACTCGACCGCCACGCCGCTCGCGGCGCGTATCTCGAGCCGACCGGTCGCGGACGACACCTCGCCGATCCACCCGCCGGCGTACCCCGGTTCGCCGGCGACGACCTCGCACACGCGCTCCGAGATGACGCCCGAGTCGCGGTTCTCGACGAGGATGCGACTGATATCGCTGAACAGCCCGTTCACGCGGCCCAACACCCTGTCCAGCGAGCGCCGCTCCGTCGCGAGCTTCTCGGCGCGCTCCTCGGCGAGCCGCTCCGCCGCCTTCCGCTCGCTGATGTCGTTCTGGAACCCGACGTAGTGGGCCAGCTCGCCCTCCTCGTCGTAGATCGGCGCGACCGTCAGCTCGTTCCAGAACGGGGTCCCGTCGCGCCGGTAGTTCCGGATCTCGACGGTCGCCTCCTCCTCGTTCGCGATCGCTTCCCCGATCTCGTCGACGGTCTCCGGGTCCGTCCCCGGTCCCTGGAGGAACCGCGGGTTACGGCCGAGCGCCTCCTCGACCGGGTAGCCGGTGTGCTCCTCCCACGCGTTGTTGACGTACACGAGCGGGTAGTCCGGGAGGTCTGGATCGCTCATGCTGATCCCGATCGGCGCGTCCTCGACGGCCCGCGTCACCTCCCCCGCGGACGGCTCGTGGTCGGACACGTCCTGTCGCGGCTCCGAGGTCGGCACCCCCGAGCAGACCGTCGAGACGTCGGAGACGAGTCGTTCGATCGACGCCGACCCGTTCTTCTGGAGGAACCTGTCGACGCCGTTCTCGAAGGCGGCCTCGGGGACGCCCTCCTCGTCCGTCTCGGTAAACATCACGACCGGGACGCCCGCGTCGGACTCCTCGATCGCGGTCGCGAGCGCAACCCCGTCGTCGCCGGCGAGGGCGTACTCGCTGACGACGCAGTCGTACTCCCCGGTCGTCGCCTTCGCGACCGCGGACGAGGCCGTGTCAGTGCGCGTCACTTCGAACCCCGCGGCGCCGAGCGCCGTCTCAATCCGATCGCTCCCCTCCTCCGGGTGGACGAGGAGCGCCCGAGCGTTCGCCATGCTCCGCCCTTCGCACCGACACGGGTTAATGCTTGCCTGCCTTCCGGCGGTCCGGGTCTCCCCCCGCGGGTCGGACGACTTGGACGGCGTGGACCGACCGCCCGGGCTCCCGTCGGCTGTCCAGTTAGGGGGTGATTACTTTGTGGTCGGTAGGCGTAACGATCGACGTATGCTGTCGACGATAGTCGCCGCCGGACCGTCCCGCGAGCGAGCCCGGACACGATGAGCGTGCGCGTTCCGGTCCGCGAGCCGCCCGCGTCGGTTCCCGAAGACCGCGTCGGCCTCCCCGAAGCCGTCCTCGCCGACCTCGGCGTCGCCCCCGGCGGTTCGATCGCCGTCGAGGGGTCGCACCGCGTCGTCGCCCCGGTCGTCGCGGTCGACGCCCAGACGCGTGCCGTCTTCCTCCCCGAGCGGCTCCGCCGGAGCGCCGGACTCGATCCGGGTGACAACGCGACCGTCGCGGCGTCGTCGCTCCCGGCCGCGTCGTCGATCACGCTCCGGCACCGGCAGTCCGTCGACCTCGAGCGGAGCGAGGACGCCATCCGCCGCCGGCTCGATCGGCGGGCCGTGGCCGTCGGCGACGAGGTCGAGGTGACGCGCCTCGGCGGCGCGCTCACGCTCCGGTTCGACGTGCGGGACGTGACCCCCTCGTCGCCGGCGGTCGTCGGCGACGACACCGAGATCGCCGTCGCGGCCGACGACGGCCCGGACGTCGTCGCCGAGTCCCCGGGAACCGGTGGCCCCGGCGCCGGCGTCGTTCCGACGGCGACGTTCGACCGCCTCCTGGACGCCGTCTCCACGCGGTTCGACGCGGCGGAGACCTTCGAGTCCGCCGGCTCTCCGACGCTCGGGCTGCTCCTCCACGGGCCGCGCGGGTCGGGGAAGACGACGCTCGTCGAGGCCGTCGCGGCCGCGACCGACGCGACGCTCGTCCGCGCCTCGGCGGCCCGGCTCCGAGGCGAGCGGACGAGCGACCGCACGGACCGCCTCGACCGGCTCGTCGAGGCGGTTCCCGCGGGGGAACCGACGGTGGTCCTCCTCGACGACCTCGAAGCGCTCGGGGCCGACGACGGTGCCGACTCCGCGCTGGCCGACCGCCTCCGGTCGACGGTCGACGAGCTCCGCGCGGGGGACCGGACGGTCGTGATCGGCGCGACCACGGACCCCAGCGGCGTGCCGTCGGCGCTGCGCCGCGGCGGGCGGTTCGACCGCGAACTGGAGGTCGAGCCGCTGACGGCGGCCGAGCGCGCCGACGCGCTCGAAGCGCTCTGCGAGGGCGCGTCGCTCGCGATGGACGTCAACTTCGAGGCGGTCGCGGCGCGGCTCAACGGGTACGTGTTCGCCGATCTGGCGGTCCTCGCGGACGCGGCGCTGGAGCGCGCGGTCCGCCGCGACGGCCGGACCGCGATTCGGATGGCCGACTTCGACGCCGCGCTCGACGACGTCGAGGCCACCGGGCTGCGAGAGGTCACCGTCGAGTTCCCCGCGGTCGGCTGGGACGAGGTCGGCGGGCTCGACGAGGCGAAGCGGGAGCTGGTGCGCGCGGTGTACTGGCCCTTCGAGTACGCCGACCGCTTCGCGGAGCTCGGGATCGACCCCCCGTCCGGCGTGCTGCTGTACGGCCCCCCCGGAACCGGGAAGACGCTGCTCGCGCGCGCGGCGGCGAGTCTCAGCGACGCGAACTTCATCCCGGTGAACGGGCCCGAACTGCTCGACAAGTACGTCGGCGAGTCGGAGAAGGCGGTCCGCGACCTGTTCGCGACCGCCCGCGAGAACTCTCCGGCGGTGATCTTCTTCGACGAGGTCGACGCGATCTCGCCCCGGCGCCGCGGCGACGACACCGGCGCCGGCGAGCGCGTCGTGTCGCAGCTGCTGACCGAACTCGATGGGCTGGAGCCGCTGACCGACGTCG
Organism: Halorubrum sp. CGM5_25_10-8B; assembly: GCF_005435095.1. Classification (NCBI taxonomy): domain Archaea; kingdom Methanobacteriati; phylum Methanobacteriota; class Halobacteria; order Halobacteriales; family Haloferacaceae; genus Halorubrum; species Halorubrum sp. CGM5_25_10-8B. The sequence continues at coordinate 32,426 of NZ_SGTY01000021.1, forward strand.
CGGTGATCGCGGCGACGAACCGCCCGGACGCCATCGACGAGGCGCTGCTCCGGCCGGGCCGGATCGAGAAGGCGGTCGAGACGCCGCTCCCCGATCGAGACGCCCGCAGGGAGATCCTGGAGATCCACGCCCGCGAGATGCCGACGGCGGCCGGCGTCGACCTCGACGCCCTCGCCGACCGCACCGGCGGCTACAGCGGCGGCGACATCGCGGCGCTGGTCCGGGAGGCCGGGCTGCTCGCGATCGAGGACGCGATCGTCGACGACGGACCGGTCGACCCGACCGTCGGGCGTGACCACTTCGAGCGCGCGCTCGCCGAGACATCGCCCTCGACCCGGGACGGGAGGGCCGACGCCGGGCTGCCTGAGAAGTGAACGGTCAGGCAACGGGCGCGGCTCGTGCGGAGAACGACGGCACCGCCGCGATCGGCGGTGCGACGCGAGCCGCGCTTCTCGCCCGCCTCAGTCCGACTCCTCGTGGAGGTTGAGGACGAAGTAGACGACGCCGATCATGGCGACCAGCTCCAAGGCCGCCATCGTCCAGAACCGGGCGTTGAACCCGCCTCCCGGCTCCTGTAGCGTCGGGATCAGGAATATCCCGACGAGCGCGGTCACGACGCAGGCGGCGAGTCCGACGACGGACCGTGTACGCAGCACTGGCGGCTGTTCGGTGGTAGTGTCAGTCATGTCGAAAAATGAACGCTGGAAACGGTTGAACCGTGTTGTTCTGCCGCGTCGGGTCCGCTAGCCGATCAGTCCGCGGCGGAGGCCTCGGCGCCCGCGGAGGGCTCCGGTGCCTCGGTGTCGCCGAGGATCGCGCGGCTGCGGAGCAGGATGAAGCCGAACCCGACCTTGGCGGTCACGTCGAGCACCATGAACAGGAGGGTCTCGATGCCGAGGCCGACGACGCCGGCACCCTCGGTACCGATGATCCACAGGATCGGGTAGGCCGTCCAGAGCACCAACACCAACGCCGTAAGGGTGTTGAACGTGCTCGCGACCTCGGGACCGCGCTCCTTCGCAGCGGCGCGCAGGCTCGTGGCGAGGAAGTACAGCACGACGATCATGCAGATCGTGCTGAACAGCCACCACGTGTACCGCGCGAGCGGCGTGTGCGAGAGCGCGCCGACGAGTCCGGTGACGATCATCAGCGCGTCGACGCCGACGAGCGTGCCGATGCTCACGCGGTCGACCTTCGCCAGCAGCGCGAGGTCGAGCAGCAGCAGCGGCGTGGTGAACAGCCAGTCCGCGTACCGCGCGTAGTAGATGTCCAGCATTTCGCTGCCGACCTGAACTTCCGTCAGGCCGATGCCGAAGAACATCGACAGGTACGCTGCCGACGCGATCCCCGGCACGAGGATCGTGATCGAGTAGTACTCACGGGCCTCCTTGTCAGTGACCCCCCATCCTTTAACGATGAAGTAGAAGGTCCCGATGAGCATCAGTAGCGTGCCTATGCCCAACCAGAGCGTCTCGGGGCGACCGTCCCCGAGCAGATCAGCTCCAACGGCTGCGGTTAGCGCTATCGGGTCCATACCCACTTCGTTATACTGTGTATATTCTATTCAGATCGATGCCAACCTAGTCAGGTATCGCCCCGTGACGACGCCCCCTTCTGGCGCGGGGTCCGGCGCCGGTCGACCCTGACGGGCCGCGGGTCGGGGTGACGTTGTCGGCCTGAAAGTAATGACCCTGGGGCTCTACCAGTCTCGTATGGCAGACGACGACGCCGAGGCGGAAGCCGAACAGCGTAGCGAAAGCACTGCGGAACAGGAAGCGGAGGAGACCGACGACGTCACCATCGACGTCGAGGCGATAGACGCCTACGAGCAGCGCATCGAGGAGCTGTCCACCGCGGTCGAGGAGCGCGAGGAGACGATCGAGGAACTCCAATCGGTCGTCGAAGAGCAGTCCGAACAGATCGAACGGCTCGAAGGGCAGTTCCTCGATCTGTCCGCGCGCGTGGCGGACGGACGGAACATCGGCGTCTGCCCCGAGTGTAACGGCCCCACGGAGAAGAAGGAGCGGCTGTTCAGATCGGACACGATCGAGTGCACGCGTTGCGGCGAAGTGATTCACACGTACTGACGCCGCCGCCCGAACCGCCCCCTTCGGAGCGGTGAAACGCCCGCGGAGACGGTCGCAGGGACGACCCGAATATAAAACACCGAATAATGGCGACGAGGCCCTAACCCGGTAACGGCCGTACATACGTCCATGTCGACGACGACGGCGAGCCCGGTGCGGCGACTCCTCGGTGAACCGGAACGGACGGCCATCGGTGCCTCGCGCGTGGCGCTGCTCCTCCTCGCGGTCGGATTCGGCGCCCTGTCCGCGGTCGGCACCGACGTGTCGCTCCGGACTCAGATGATCGCGTACCTCGTCGGGATGGTCGCGTTGAACCTCCCGCACGGGGGGTACGAACACTTCTCGAATCTCCGCCGGCGGGGGCTCCCGTTCGGCGCGCGGTACGTGGCGCTCTACCTCGGCTTCGTCGCGTCGTTCGTGGCCCTGTTCGTCGTCGCGCCGCTGCCCGCGCTCGCGCTCGCGTTCGGGACGGCGGTCGCGAAGGGCGGGCACGGCGACCTCCGCGTGATGGACGCGCTGATCGGAACCGACCACCTCCCCACCAAGCCCCAGCGAGCGCTCGCCGCGCTGATCCGCGGCGGCGCCGTGATGATCGTCCCCGCCGTCTTCTGGACCGAGACCTACTACAGCTTCACCGGCATCATGTTGGGCGTCTTCGACGGTCGGTTGGCCGGCCCGGCCGCCTCGAACCCGGGGACGTTCACCACGGCGCTCGGCGCGGTCTTCGGGCTCGGCGTGATGACGCACCTCGGCGGCGGCCTCGCGACTAGCCTGCGCTCGACCGGCGGCGTCAGCCGGTCGTGGCTCCTCGACGCCGCGGAGACGCTGCTGCTCGTCGCGTACTTCGCGCTCGTACCCGTGGTCGTCGCCATCGGGCTCTACTTCCCGCTGTGGTACTCGCTTCGGCAGTCGGCGCGGAGCATGGTCGTCGAACAGGAGCAGCCCGACCGGACGGAAGGCGTCTCGCTCGTCGTCGCGTGGGGCGTCCTCGTCGTCGGGGCGCTGGTCACGGCGAGCGTCGCGACCGCCCTGTGGACCGTCGCGCCGAACCCGCTGGCCGGCGGCTCGCTGCTCTCCGGCGCGGTCGCCTTCTACACCATCTTCGTCTGCGTCATCGCGATGCCGCACGTCGTGGTCGGCGAATGGCTCGACTTCGGCCGCGGCATCTGGTACGTCCCCTGACCGAGGCGTCTTGGCCTCGCGGCCGCGCCCTCCGTTTCGGTCGACACACACCTCGGCAGTCCCGGACTCTCGCGACCGGGCCGCCGCCGCGCGGTCGACGAGATAACAAACCCTAAAACCCGGCTCGGCGACCGATACGGTATGCCTCTGCGGTTCGCTCGGCGGCTCGGGCTCGCGGACGCGGTGACCGTGGCCAACGCCGCCGTCGGGTTCCTCGCCGTCGTCGCCGCGACGGTCGACGTCGCGCTCGCGGCCAGGCTCGTCCTCCTCGCCGCCGTCGCGGACGGGCTCGACGGGGTCGTCGCCCGCCACCGCGGGTCGACTCCCGCCGGCCCGTACCTCGACTCGCTGGCCGACGTCGCCTCCTTCGGCGTTGCGCCCGCCGCGCTCGTCGCCGCCGTCGTCCGCGACGGGCGCTCGCTCGCGACGGACCCCGCGCTCGTCGCCACCGTCGTCGGCGCGGGCGCGCTGTTCGTCGCCGCCGCGGTCGCCCGCCTCGGCCTCTACACGGCCGACGAGGACGGCGCCCGCGAGACGGTGGGCGTTCCGACGACGCTGGCCGCGACGGTGCTCGCCGCCGCCGTCATCGCGGGCTACACCGCCCCGGTCCCGCTCGTCGCGGCCACGACGGCGTTCGCGCTGCTCATGGGGTCGACGGTCACCTACCCGGACCTCCACGCGCAGGACGCGCTCGTGATGGGGGTCGTTCAGGCGGCCGTGATCCTCACCCCCGCCGGTCACATGGCGACGAGCGCGCTCCCGGCGTGGATCGGCGAGGGGTTCGCGTTCGCGCTACTGTTCCTCGCCAGCGGCTACCTCGTCCTCGGCCCGCGGTTCTACTGGGGCGACGGGATTCAGGCGCCGCCGGAGCTCCGGCGGTGACCGAGCGGCCGCGAGCGCCTCCGCTGGCGGGTCGGGACTCGCGAAGAAATACCGAAGCGGCGTCCCGTCGACGCCGACTACAGCAGGTCGTCGAACTCCTTGTACCGGGTGATGTCGACGCCGTCCTCGGTGACGACGGCGACGTTGATCCCGTTGCCCGAGGCGAGGTCGCGCTCGACGGCGGACTGGATCGCCTTCGCGGCGATGGTCTTCGCCTCGTCGATGCTGACCTCGTCGTCGTACTCCTGCTCTAAGACACCGAGCGCGTACTGCGACCCGGAGCCGGTGACGGTGTACTCCTCCTCGGTCGTGCCGCCGAGGGCGTCGATGGAGTAGATGTGCGCGCCCTCGTCGTCGACGCCGCCCAGGATCGGCTGGACGACGAAGAACGCCCCGGAGCGGAGGAGGTTCCCCGTCAGGGTCGACAGCGCTTCCATGGACATGTCCTTACCGCGGCGGGCCTCGTAGAGGCTCGTCTCGGCGCGAAGCGTCGAGATGAGGTTCTGGGCCGCCGAGACGGAGCCCGCGATGGTCAGGGCGCCGCGCGGGTGGATCTCCTCGACCTTCTGGACGTCCTTCGAGGAGACCATGCCGCCGAGGGAGGCGCGCATGTCGGTCGCCATCACGACGCCCTCGTCGGCCTTGATGCCGACGGTAGTGGTCCCCGTCTTCATCTCGCCGTCGCCCTCCGCCTTCGCGGCGCGGCGCTCGCTGTGTTCGAACTCGCCGAGCTCCGGTCCGAAGACAGGCTGGTCGCGGCCGAGGTCGGCAGCCGGCCCGTCTGAGAGGTCGCCAGTCGGTGTTCGCATTACGCCCACATTCGCCCGGCGCGCTGATAAAGGCAACCCTTCGGGGGCCGCCGACCGGTTCCGACGGGCATATCCGTCGCCGGGCCGCGACCGGCCGACCGCGGCGGGGGACGCTGGATCGCGACGGACCTCGGAGCGGGCGCTGCGGGGCTGCGACGGGCACGAGGAGAGCTGTGCGGATTGCGGGTCGAAGGAGGGTCTCTCCGTCGCTCGGCGTCTGGTCGGTCGCGGAGAACGAGCTACTGTCGGCGCGCGATCACTCCTGGTCGACGGCCTCGGTGGTCGTCTCGACGAGCCGACCGACCGGGACGTTGATGCCGAGGTGCTGACGCGCGAAGACGGCCACCGGGAACAGCGAGATTCCGACGGCGACGGACGCTTGGTGCAGCCCGAAGAGGGCCGCGGTACGGATGCGGTCGAACATTGGACTTCTGTCACACCCCAACGGAGGGGTATATAAATATCTTCCGTGGGCCGCGCCGAGGACACCTCGACGCTGTCTTGCGGTTTCCAGTTATTGATTAACGATCCTGAAATATCTCTCGTTCCGCGTCGATCGACGCGTATCCCAGCCCGGTTTGACCTCGTTTATTCTCATAACTTATGAGGATCTTCGTCGCCTCGTGCGCCTCGCATCGGCTCGCTCGCCGCCGCGGGGCGTCCCCGAGTCGCTCGCGCCGGACCGAACGGGATTTAACGGCCTGCGCGCCTACCCTCTCGCGTGCAGAACGTCACGGACCGGATCCGGAACCCCTTCGGGATGCGCCCCGACTGCCCCTCGTTCGTCCCCGGCTACGGCGACGCCAACGCCGACTTCCACGTCGTCGGCGACCGCCCGGGCGTCCACGGCGGGACCGCGGCGGGCGTCCCGTTCACCGGCGAGGCGTGGTCGCCCGCGTTCCTGTCGGCGCTCTCGGACGCCGGACTGATCGCGGGTGTCGCCGAGGGAGTCGCCCCCGACGGCGTCGCGCGCGACGGCGACCCGACGGCGGTCGACCCCGTTCGAACCGGCCGAACGTTCCTCTCGTACCTTCACATGTGCGCGGGCGAGGCGCCGCCCGACGAGGCCGCCTACGCGGACATGGAGCGGTTCTTCGACGCGGAGCTCCGCGCCATCGCCGCGCACGTGCTGCTCCCGGTGGGCGCGCGGGCGACCGAACACGTCCTCGAAACCTACACCGCCCGGGCTCGGAAGACCGAGATAGACATGGACGGGCTCCACGGCGAGGAGCTGCTCGGCGCCGGCTGGCTCGTCGTCCCGATCAAAGACCCCGCCGACTGGGCTGACGGCGACGCCGATCGGCTCGTTGACTCGCTCCGAGAGCTCCGGTCAACCGACTTCCGCCGCGAGAGCGACCTCGGTCGCTTCATCGCCGGCAGCGACCCGTACCTCGTCCGCTGACGCGGCGATCGCTCGCCGAGCCCGCGACCCGGCCTCCCCCGTCCGGATGGACGTGAACTTTCCCCGGCAAAGCGCGCTACCGATACGGCGATCCGGCAGTAATCGCTCACATCTGCGGCCGATCGTTTTCTATCGCGGCCGCGAGGGTGTCATATTTGTCACTACTATCCGGATTTTATACCTGTCCCGCCGATCCGTGAGTAGACGCCCGACCGATCGGGCGTCGGCCGCAGGACTGGTACTCCCCGCGGCGACTTGGTCAGTCCCGGCCCTCACCGGCCGGTTTTTCCTCGCTACACAGCGCCTCGACGTACTTCCCGACGTGGTCGTCCATTCGCCGCTTGTAGCCCGCCTGCCGCGCGAGCCGGTCGAGCTCGCGGGAGACGTACGTGCCGTACTGGACCGCCTTCTTTTCCGCGGCGTGGACCGACTCCGGCAGCCGCCGGCTCGCGACGCGGCGGAGCGCGACCTTCCGCTCGTCGCCGTCGACGAGCAGGGCGTCCGGGAGCGCCAGCGCGGCGCCGACGACACGGTCGTCGAGCAACGGCGTCGCGGGCTCGACCCCCGCGGCGCGGAGCGCGAGCACGTCCCGCTCCAGCTGATCGGGCAGCGTCCGGACGGTCTCGGTCCGGGCGCCGCGGACGGTGTCGGCGTCGACCCGGGAGTCCTCGGCGGGGTCGACGACCTTGCTGTACCCGCCGAACAGCTCGTCGGCCCCCTGTCCGACTGCGAGGCGATCGAACCCGTCGGCCGCGGCCGCTTCGGCCGTCATGAACAGCGGCACCGCGATGGACGCGTCCATCGGGTTCCGGCGACCGGTCGCGGCCGCCACCGCGCGGACCGCTCGCGTGAGGTCGTCATGCGTGACCTCGACGACGCGCAGGTCGCGGTCCATCGCGCTCGCGGCCTCGCGCGCCGCAGCGATGTCGTGGCTCCCCTCGAAGCCGGCGACGTAGCAGGGGGCCTCCGGGACGGCCGCGGCGACGAGGCCGGAGTCGACGCCGCCGGAGAAGGCCACCGCGAGGTTGCCGTCACTGCTCTCGTCGTCTCCCCCAGACCGAGTTGATGCCGCGAGGTCCCCGAGCGCCGCGCTCACCGCGCCGTCGACCGCCGCCAGCGCGGCCTCCGGATCGGCGGTCGGAGCCGGGTCGGGAAGCCGCCAGACGCGTTCGGTACCGCCGGCCGAGACCACGCTCCCCGCGGGCACCGGCTCTGGATCGGCGAGCGCGCCGCGGTCGAAGGCCCACGCGTCGGTCGCCGTGGGAATGCGGGCGGTCCCCGGATCGAGCGCCTCGCACTCGACGAACAGCGGTTGTCGGCCGAGGACATCGCGGACGAGCACCGGGCCGTCGCGGTCCCGCGGGTCCAAACTCGGCGGCTCGGCCAGCAGCCCGGCGAAGCCGCACCCGCCGGGGAGCGGGTCGCCGTCGCGGAGCGCGGCACGGACGCGGTCCGCGGGGGCGCCGCGGAGGTCGGACGAGGAAGGGGCCGTCATCGCGGTCACCGGAGGGCGTCGAGCGCGCGGAGCGCGCGGCGCTTGGCGCCCCCGCCGAACTGCCGGAGCGAGACCCGCCACGGGGTGCGCTTGCCGACGACGCTCGTCCGCCCGTCGGCGATCCCGTCGAGGATCGCGTCCGCGGAGCGCTCGTCGGCGCCGACCTCCGTCACCGCCTGCCCGACCATCTCGGAGATGTGGGCGTCGCTGCCGGCGGTCATCGGGAGCCCGTTGCGGACGGCGAACTTCTCGGCCTGTCGGTTCGAGCGCCCGGTGAACAGCCGCGAGTTGTACACCTCGATCGCGTCCGCGCTCGCGAGCCGCTCGTCGCTGACGTGCGCGGCGACGCCGTGGCGGGACTTCTGGAAGGGGTGGGGGACGACCGCGATCCCGCCCTGGTCGCGGATCCGGTCGAGCGTCTCGTCGAAGGGGAGGCCGCTCTCGACGCGCTCGTCGATGCCGAACGCGAGCACGTGGCCGACCGCGCAGGTCACCTCCATGCCGACGATGCCGACGAGCCCGTAGTCGGGGGCCTTCTCGGCCGCCTCGATGCTGGCGTCGATCTCGTCGTGGTCGGTGACGGCGAGCGCGTCGAGCCCGACCGCGGCCGCCTGCTCCAAGAGGAGGTCGACCGGGTCGCGCCCGTCGTACGACAGCGCGGAGTGCGCGTGGAGCTCGACCGATAGCACGCCCGACGGTTCGAGCGTGGTGATGAAAAGCGCCCCGGTCCGCGCCGGTTCACGCCGCTTCGCGGTGATCGAACCCCATTTCGACGATCTGTTATCTAAAAGCAACTGCGGTGGCGCGTGCCGACGAGCGGCCGGAGGGCGCGAGTCGCACGCGCGAGGGAGTCGCGAACGGTGCGATGTGCGAGCGAGGCGAGCACCTCGGTTGCGAGCGGTGAAACCGCGGGCAGTGAGCGACGGGGCTGGGGAGGCGTGAGGTGCTGTGCGCGAGTCCTCGCGGCGAGGCTTTGGCGGCGTTCGCCACCGGTCCGCCCTCGGTTGTTTATATACGGACGGCGGAACCGATGAAAAAGAACCCCCAACCACCGAGTGCTAACTAAAACGCGCTCCCGCCTACGGTCTTCCGATAGGTCGCGCGCCCGGTGTGGCTCGACTCGTCCCACGACTCCACGTCGACGACGACCCGAGTGTCGACCGCGTCCCCGGGCGCGCCCTCGATCCGGAGCGTCGAGTCGCCGATGCGCGCGACGTGTACGCCGCCGTCGGACTCGCCCGTCACCATCACTTCGATCGCGTCCCCGGCCGCGTAGTCCGGTGTCGATCCCCGGAACGACCACCCGGCGAGGAACTTGTCGAAGACGCTCATGCGCGGGACACCTCCTCGGAGGCGCGGTCGGGGATGTACTCCCGCCCGAAGCCGGTGATCGCGGCGATGATGAATATCGCCACGAGGAACCAGCCGTGGAAGACGTACGGCACGACTTCGATGGGGTTCACGACCATCTCGGGACCGTACTGGGACCCGAGGCCGTCCGGCCCGACCATCACCTGGTACCCGACCAACACGCCGCCCGCCCACGGGAAGATGTAGCCGAGCGCGGAGGTGTTGGCGTCCAAGATGTTCGCGCGCCGGTAGCCGTTGATGTTGAACTTCTCGCCGATCCGGGCGACGTACGGGGCGATCGCGATCTCCGCCGCGGTGTTTATCGTGATCATCCCGTTGATCGTCGCGGTGCCGAGGACCATCGTCAGCTCCGCCCGGCGGACGGTCGTCGCGACGCGGTCGAGGAGGAACGTCTGGATCGCCTCGAAGCCGCCGCCGCGGATCATGATCTGCGCCATCGCGACGATGAGAAGGGTGAGAACGATCAGCGGGAAGAACCCGACCGCGCCCGTGTAGAGGCTCCCGCCGACGCCCGCGGTCTCGCCGACCTCGACGACCGGGAGCCCGGAGAGCGGCCCAGCCTCCGTCACCGTGAAGGCGACGATGTCGCTCGCGCTCGACAGCCCGAACAGGAGGTTGGACGCAACCGCCACGACCAGCCCCCACGAGATCGCCTCGACGATGTGACGGCCCGCGACCGCGGTGACGATGACGACTCCCATCGAGAGCAGGTGGACTAGTCCGAGGGCGTTCGCGGACTCGCGGAGCGCGACGGCGCCCTCGAGGCTCACGCCGGCCATGGCCGAGCCGGCGATCAGGTACGCGGCGAACGCCGGGACCGCCGCCGCGATAGCGTACTTGAACCGCGAGGCGACGACCCCGCCGATGTCCGCGTCCTGAGTCACGGCGCTCACGATCGTCGTGTCGCTGACGGGCGCGAGGTTGTCGCCGAAGACGGCGCCCGACAGGATCGCGGCGAACAGCAGCACGGGGTTCGCGCCGATGAGCACGCCGGCCGGGAAGAACAGCGTCACGAACGCGACGGTCGCCCCGTATCCGGTGCCGATCCCGGTCGCGAGGAGGCCGCAGAGGATGAACGCGGCCGCGGGGAACGTCGACGCGCCGACGTTCAGAGCGTCGGCCGCGAAGATGAGCCCCTCGACGAAGCCGCCGGCCTGGAGCGTCTGGGCGAACATCCCGGCCCAGAGCCACGCGACGATCGCGGTCGCGGCCACGCGCTGGGTCATCCCTTCGAAGATCGTGTCGGCGTACGCCTTCCAGTCGCCGCGGACGAGGAACATCCCGAGCGTCGTTCCGACCAACGCGCCCACGACGAGCCCGTTGGTGTCACCGATCCCGAGGACGCCGCTCTGGAAGATCGCCCAGGCGATGAAGAAGACGAGCGGGAGGGTGCTCGCCCACTTTCCCCCGCGGAACTCGATCCGCGGGTCGTCGCTCCCTTCCTCGCCGACGCCGAAGTCGCTGCCGTCTGGGGGGTCACCGCCGTCGGTCGCGGCCGGGGTCCCCGCTGTCGTGTCGGTCATTTATCTCTCACACGCCTTCGGAGACCGACGGCTCACGTAAATCCCCGTGTGCGCTCCGTCAGACGGACCGGGAGCGTTCGCCCGACGGAATCGCCTCACGCGGGGGTCGCGTTAAGTTTGGCGTGAATTGTGGTAGACGGCGAGGGCTTCGAGCCAATTTTGAGCTGTCTCTAACGCGACATTGCTGAAACTATTCGCAAACGATGATGTTCGTCGTTCTATTTCCCAAA
>NZ_SGTY01000022.1:0-41148 GCF_005435095.1 Halorubrum sp. CGM5_25_10-8B
GACAACATCTCCAAAGCCCCAGTCGTGCGGCCGCAGTAGGCGACGTTAGCACCGCGGCGGGCGACGCGAGCGAGGAGCGCAACGAAGCGTACTGCGGCCGCACGACTGGGGCTTTGGAGATGTTGTCGGTCGCTCCTCAGAGAGCAACCCCGTACGACATGTGTAAGACCTCCGTTCCGTCTCGTCCGCTGACGCTATCCATTTCCGCGTCGCGACCGAAGCGGCGGTGATGACCGACGACACCGGCGACGACGCCGGCGACGATTCCAGCGAGGACGACGCTGAAGACCTCTCCTTAGATCGCTTCCACGAGGCGCTCGAGGCCGAGGAGCGACCGGTCGCAACGGCGAGCGAGGTCGCCCGCCGGCTCGGAACGTCGCAGGCGGCAGCGCGCGACGCGCTCGCTGCGCTCGTTGACCGCGGCGACGTGGACCGACTCGACGTCGAGGCCGACCCCGTCGTATTCTACCCCCGCGACTGGGGCGCGTTGGCGAGCCGCGAGCGCGTCGTGACCTTCCCGAAGCGCCGCGAGATCGTCGTCGACCGCCCCACGCAGTACACCCGCGCGCGGCTCTCGCAGTTCGCGAACCTCGTCGACACCACCGGCACCGAGCCCGGAACCCGCGGGTATCTCTATCGGATCCGCCAGGAGGACGTGTGGGCAGCACCGTTCGACGACGCCGACGCGCTCGTGGGCGCGCTCCGGTCGGTGCTGCCGCGGCGGTACGAACACCTCGAAGCGTGGGTGCGCGACCAGTGGCGTCGGGCGCACCGCTTCCGGCTGTACACCCACGCGGACGGGTACGTCGTCCTCGAGGCCGCCTCCGAGAACCTGATGGGGAACGTCGCCGACCAGCACCTCGACGACGACCACCTCCGCGCGCCAATCTCGGACACCGAGGCGTGGGTGAACGAGGCGGCGGTCGCCGCGGTCAAGCGCACGCTCTACGACGCCGGCTACCCGGTCGAGGACGACCGCGACCTCGAGACCGGCGACCCGGTCGAGATCGACCTCGCGACCGACCTCCGCGATTACCAGGAGACGTGGGTCGAGACGTTCCTCGACCGCAAGTCCGGCGTGTACGTCGGGCCGCCGGGCTCCGGCAAGACCGTCGCCGGGATCGCGACGATCGCCGCGGTCGGCGGCGAAACGCTGATTTTGGTCCCCTCACGCGAGCTCGCCGACCAGTGGCGCGAGGAGCTGCTGGAGCACTCCACGGTCGACCCCGCCGACATCGGACTCTACCACGGGGGGACCAAGGAGATCCGCCCCGTCACGATCGCGACCTACCAGATCGCCGGGATGGACCGCCACCGGAGCCTCTTCGACTCCCGCGAATGGGGGCTGATCTGCTTCGACGAATGCCATCACGTCACCGCCCCGGTGTACTCGCGGACCGCCGAGCTCCAGAGCAAACACCGGCTCGGACTCTCGGCGACGCCCGTCAGCGAGACTGGCAGCGAGGAAGAGATCTACACCCTCATCGGCCAGCCCATCGGGGCGGACTGGGACGCGCTGTTCGAGGCCGGCTTCGTTCAGGAGCCCGAGGTCGAGATCCGCTACGTCCCGTGGCGCGACGAGACGGCGCGCAACGAGTACGCCGCCGCGGACGGCCGGGACCGCAGACGGCTCGCGGCCGAGAACCCCGCGAAGGTCGAGGAGATCCGGTACCTGCTCGCGGCCCACCGCGACAAGAAGACGCTCGTCTTCGTCGAGTACCTCGACCAGGGCGCCGCGATCGCCGACGCGCTCGGCGTCCCCTTCATCAGCGGCGAGACGCCGCACCACGAGCGCGCGGAGCTGTTCCGCCGGTTCCGGGCGGACGGCGAAGCGGAGGGTTCGGGCGGCGGGGCGGCCGACGACGACCTCGACGTCCTCGTCGTCTCGCGGGTGGGCGACGAGGGGATCGACCTCCCGAACGCCGAACTCGCCGTCGTCGCGAGCGGGCTCGGCGGCTCTCGACGACAGGGCTCACAGCGGGCGGGACGGACGATGCGGCCGACCGGCTCCGCGTTGGTCTACGTCCTCGCGACGCGCGGGTCGAGCGAGGAGGAGTTCGCCCAGCGACAGATGCGGCACCTCGGGCGGAAGGGCGTCCGCGTCCGCGAGACGAACGTCGCGGAGTAGTCCGCGGCCCGACGCCGCCGGACCGGACGCGTGCCGAATCGCGCCGCTCGCTCAGAGCGCGTCAGCTAAGCGCTCGGCCGCCCCCTCGATCTCCCCCTCGTTCTCGACGAACCGGACGGGCGCGTTCTGGTCGCGCGCGTACTGGAGCGCCGCGGACCGGTTGAGGTCCTGCTCGAAGTCGATCTGGCGTTCGGTGACCCCGTCGAGGTCGCGGTCGCTCGCCCGCCTGCGTTCGAGGATCGTCGCCGGTTCCGCCTCCACGAGGACGAACGCGTCAGGCGAGACGTCTTCGAGCACTTCGACTGGAAGCCCTTGGACGTAGCCGGTCAGCGTCTCGACCGCGAGGTGCGTCGAGAGGATCACGTTCGTCGTCTCCGCTTCCTCGGCGACGAACTCGCCTGCGCGGCGCTGGAGCCGCCGCGTCTCGGGCTGTGAGAGCGTGCCGAGCTTGGCCCGCTCGGTCGCGAGCCCCATCGCCGCCGCCTGTTCGAGCATCACGTCGCCGAAGTTGATCAGCTTGTACCCATCTCCGAGTCCGCGCCTGACCGCCTGACAGACGCTGGAAAGGCCGACGCCGTTGACTCCCGACACGATCGTGACTGACATCAGAAGCTCACCTCGTTCTCCTCGTCGCCCGGCATCCCGCCGCGGTCGTCGTAGTACCGGCGGCCGATGAACTGCGCGCCGACGAGCATCATCAGCGTGTCGTAGAGGTCGTCGGCCGAGTCGAACGTCTCGACCTCCGACCGGTCGATGACCGCCCGGATCGTCGTGGACTCTCCGTCGGGCGGCGACAACTCCGTGTCACCGACCGTCTCCAGCACCTCGCTTCGGGGCGCCGGAAACTGTAGTTTCCTCGCGAACAGGTCACGAGTCTCTGGTAAGCGCATACATGACACATGACAGCACACGCTAGCATAAGTGTACATGTCAGTGCCCCGCGACCGAAGTCGCGGGTTACCCCCTCGTTCCGTTGTGACGCGGAGTGTCGCCGCCCCTCCGATGCGTTCCCCTCCCCGCCGCGTCGCGTCCCGCGCTCGCCCGCGGGCCCGGCGGCGGACGAAGCTTTCAACATACGCTCCGCCGACTTCGCGACATGGACGCTGACGAGCCCTCGCCCGCCGCCGATAGGCACGACGACCCACCGACCGTCGCCGAGGCGGTCGTCGACGCGATGCTCGACCGCGGCGTCGACACCGTCTTCGGGATCCCCGGCAAGCAGACCCTCCCGCTGAACCGGGCGCTCGCCGATCGCGACGCGCGGTTCGTCGTCGCCCGCCACGAGACCGCCGTCCCGCACCAAGCGTGGGGGTACGCCGAGACGAGCGAGCCCGGCGCGATGGCAGCCACCTGCGTCGTCCCCGGCCCGGGCGACACGAACGCGATGAACGGGCTGAAGAACGCCCTGAACGACTGCGTCCCCCTGCTCCACCTCGCCGTCGAGACGGAACGGTCGGTCCGCGGCGGCGACGGCATCCACGAGACGCCGCCGGAGACGTACGACACCGTCGTCAAGGAGAACGTCCTTGTCGACTCGCCCGCGGGCGCGGTCCCCGCCGTCGTCGAGGCGATCCGGACCGCCCGCGAACACCCGCAGGGACCGGTCCGCGTGGGGATCCCGAAGGACTTCCTCGCCGGTCGGACCCCGCAGCCCGCGGTCGGCGAGCGCGAGCCGTCACCGCCGCCGGCACCGCCCGCGGCGGCGGTGCGCGAGGCCGCAGACCTGCTCGGCGATGCCACAGCACCCGTCGTGCTCGCCGGCGGCGGTGTCAGGCGCGCGGACGCGAGCGACGCCCTCCGGTCGGTCGCCGAGGGGCTCGGCGCGCCGGTCGTGACGACGTACAAGGGGAAGGGGACGCTCCCCGAGACGCACCAGCTGTCGGCGGGCGTGCTCTGCGGCGGGGCCAGCGCGGAGCTCCGGGGACTCCTCGCGGACGCCGACGTCGGCCTTGTCGTCGGCTCAGACCTCGACGCGGTCGCGACCGCATCGTGGTCCGTCGCGATGCCCGAGACGCTGATCCACGTCACGCTCGACGGGGACGATGTCGGGTTCGGCTACGAAGCGGACCTCGGCGTCGTCGCTGACGCGGACCGCTTCCTCCGGGCGCTCACCGACCGCCTCGACGACGAGGGGGTGGCGCCCCGCGGCGCCGACGGCGCCGAGCGCGCCGAGTCGGTCCGCGCGGCCGACCGCGAGCGCTTCGCGGCGTTGTCCGAGCAGAGCGCCGACGGTTCGGGGAAGTCGACGGCCGACGACCGCGAGGAGCGCCCGCTCCGCTCCGTCGAGGCCCTCTCGGCGGTTCGCGACGCGGTCCCGGCGGACGCGGTCGTCGCCGCCGACGCGGGCGGGTTCCGGCTGTGGACGCTCGTCTCGTTCCCCGCTGCGGGGCCGCGGTCGTACGTCAACCCCGGTTCGTGGGCGACGATGGGTACCGGGCTCCCGTCGGCGCTCGGCGCCAAGCTGGCGAACCCGGACCGCGACGTGGTCGCGCTCACCGGCGACGGCGGGCTCATGATGTGCGTCCACGAGCTCCACACGCTGGCGAGCGAGGGGATCGACGTCACCGTCGTCGCGCTCAACAACGACGACTACGCGATCATCAGCGAGGAGGCGTCGCGGTCGTACGACTTCCCGGACCAGAGCTACGGGTGGGCGGAGACCGGACTCGACCTCGTCGCGGTCGCGTCGGGGATGGGCCTGCCCGCGGAGCGCGTCCATGCGCGCGGCGCGGTCGGCGACGCCGTCGAGCGCGCCCGCGACCGCGACGGCCCGGCCCTCGTCGAGGTCGTCACCGATCCGGACGAACCGCAGGCGAGCGAGTGGATGACCGGCCCCCACCCCCGGTCCTAACCGGTCCGTTTCACGCCGAGCGTTTCCGAGATCTGAAGCGATCTATATACTCGTCGGGTCTGAATTTCCCGTATGCGCAACCCGTGGGTTCACGACGACGTCCCGGACGACGCCGGGAGTGGGTACAACGGTCCCGTCCGCCTGCTGGCGGCGTTCATGTGGGGGACGTTGGCTCTCGGCGTCGGAGGGTTCGTCATCCTCTCCGGCGCGGGCGTCGTCGACCTCGCCGACGGCGGGTCGTTCGGCGAGGTCGTCACGGGCGTCGTCGCCGCGCTGGCGCTCGCGCTGGCGCTCCCGGTCCTGTTGAAACTGCTCACCATCTCGCGGGCGCTCGCCCTCCTCGCCTTCCTCGGCACCGGCGCCGGGGTCGGCCGGTTCGTGATCGCCCGCGAACCGGAGCGGTTCCGGGGGCTCCTCGACGCGCGCGAGAGCCTCGCCGAGAACGCCGGCTCGCTCGGCGACCTCTTCGACTTCGTCGACTCGATGGCGCCCGGCGCGATCGACGGCGTGACAGTGGTAGCCGACGCCGCGGCGGTAGCGGTCGACGGCGCGATCGCCGTCGCCGTCGGCGTCCCGATCGCGTGAGCCGACCGCCAGCGGGGTCGTGACGGCCGTCCCCACGCGCGGTCGGGTTCCGGCGCGTCCCGCGGGACGGGAGCCTTAACAACACCCGTGGTGAAGCCCGCCCATGACGCATCCGAACGACGTCGCCGTCGGCATCGTCGGCCTCGGCGGCATCGGGTCCCACCACGCGACGAAGCTGACCGAGCGCGGCGCGAACCTCGTCGGCGGGATGGACGTCGATGCCGACGCGCGGGCACGGTTCCACGAGGAGTTCGGCGTCCCCGCCTACGAGGACGAGACGGACCTCTACGAGGACTGCGACGCCGTGCTGGTCACCACCCCGAACCGCTTCCACGAAGCGTACGCGACCTCGGCGCTTTCGGCCGACCTCGACGTGCTCTTGGAGAAGCCGCTGGCGCACACGCTCGACAGCGCCGAGCGGATCGCCGACACCGCCAGCGACGCCGACGGGTTCTGTATGGTCGGGTTCAACAACCGGTTCGCGGAGCCGGTTCAGGTGATCAAACACTACCAAGACGAGGGGAGGTTCGGCGAGACCACCCACGTCGAGGCGAACTACGTCCGGCGGCGCGGCGTCCCCGGCCGGGGCTCGTGGTTCACGTCGGCGGACGTCGCCGGCGGCGGCGCGCTCATCGATATCGGCGTCCACGCGATCGACTTGGCGCTCTACCTCCTCGATCACCCCGAGGTCGTCGAGGTGTCCGGGGACACGCGCTCGGAGTTCGGCGGTCGCGACGACTACGCGTACGTCCACATGTGGGGCGACGACGCGGGGCCGGAGGGGTTCGACGTCGACGACTCCGCGTCCGCGTTCATCCGCGGCGCCGACGGGAGCACCGTCTCGCTGGAGGTCGCGTGGGCGACGAACCGGCCGGCGACCGACGAGTTCGTCGTCCGGGGCACCGAGGCGGGCGCGACGCTCGACCGCGGTAGCGGCGACCTCACGGTCCACGAGGCGGGCGTCGGCGGCGGCCACCACCTCACGGACGCGAGCGTGGAGACGCGCGACGGCGACGCGCACGCCGCCGAGCAGGCGACGTTCCTCGAAGCGGCCGCCGACGGCGAGGCGCCGTCGATAAACACCGTCGAGGAGGGGTTACGCGTCCAGCGCGTCATCGACGCGATCTACCGCTCCGCGGAGACCGGCGCGGCGGTGCGGCTGGACTGAGCCGCCGACCGAGCAGGCCGACCCGGGAGCCGCGATGGGAACCTATTCGGTGCTGGGGACCGTCACCGCGGACAACTCGTGACCAGCGATCCCGGCCCCACGCCGCCCTCCGAACGGATCACCAGCCTCGACGCGCTCCGCGGCTTCGCGCTGCTCGGCATCCTCGTCATCAACATCCGCGTCTTCTCGATGCCGGAGCAGACCCTGCTCAACCCCACCGTGTACGGCGACTTCACCGGGCTCAACTACTGGACCTGGTTCGTCGGCCACGTGTTCGCGCAGTCGAAGTTCATCACCGTCTTCTCGGCGCTGTTCGGCGCCGGCGTCCTGCTGTTCATCGAGAGCAAAGAGGAGAAGGGCCAAGACGCCGTCCGCCTCCACCTCCGCCGGACCGTGGTGCTGATCGCGATCGGCCTCCTTCACGCGTACCTGCTGTGGTACGGGGACATCCTCGTCACGTACGGGCTGCTCGGGCTGTTCCTCCTCTTCGTCCGCGACCTCGACGCGCGTCGGCTCGGCGGGCTCGCCGGGATATTCCTGCTCTTCGTCCCCGCGATCGAGCTGTTCGCCGCGACCTCGATCGGCGGCGAGGCGATCGCCGGCCAGTGGCTGCCCGCGGAGGCCGCGGTCCGAGACCAGGTGGCCGCCTACCGCGGCGGCTGGCTCGACCAGATGAGCCACCGCGTCTCCTCGTCGTTCCAGCGACAGACGTCCGGGTTCATCGGGTCGAGCTTCTGGCGCGTGGGCGGCGTCATGCTGCTCGGCATGGCACTGTACAGGCGCGGCGTGTTGACCGGCGAGCGCTCGACCGCGTTCTACCGCCGGCTCGTCGCGGGCGGCGTCGTCGGCGTCGGAATCGTCGTCGCCGGCGTCGCGTATATCGAGGCGAACGACTGGAGCGCCGGCGCCGCACTGTACTGGCGGCAGTTCAACTACGTCGGGAGTCTGCTCGTCGCTGGCGGGTACGTCGGCCTCGTCACGCTGTTCGTCCGGTGGCGCGGTGAGGGGCTCGTGGCCCGCGCGCTCGCCGCGGTCGGCCGCACCGCGTTCACCAACTACCTGCTCCAGACGGTGATCGCGACGACGGTGTTCTACGGTCACGGTCTCGGGCTGTTCGGCTCCGTCAGCCGCGTCGAGGCAATGGGGATCGTCGTCGCGATCTGGGCGGTCCAAGTCCCGCTGTCCGTGATCTGGCTCCGGTACTTCCGGTTCGGTCCCGTCGAGTGGGTGTGGCGGACGCTCACCTACGGGGAGGCACAGCCGTTGCGGCTGAAAGACTGACCCCGCGTTCTCCGAACTGAGACTCGCGAGGACACGTTCAACAGTCCCCGGTCGGACTCCCGCACATGAGCGAGTTCGACGTTCACGACCACCGTCACGAACTGAAACAGCTCCGCGACTCGGGCCGAACGAGCCTCTGGGAGAACAGGGAAGGGATGGCGTGCCCGGTGTGCGACGACGCCTTTTCGCGGCTCTTCGTCACGCGACAGTCCGGGACGACGTTCCCCGAGAACGACGGCGCGCGGTTCTGCCTACTGCGTTCCGACGACGCGGTGTACCTCTTCCGACACTGAGCGACCGGGGGCTCGTCAGTCGTCTCCCACCGGGTCGACGCCGGGCTCGGGCTCGTCGATGTACCGCTCGGTCCACGTGCCGCGCGAGAACCACGCGACGCCGATGACGGCGCCGAGGACGTTTCCGAGTGCCATACCGACCCAGACTCCGGTCTCGCCCCACCCGGCGACGAACACGAGGTACCCGACGCTCGCGACCCGGCCCACCCAGAGGGTGAGGATCGAGATGACCATCGCGGTCTTCGTGTTGCCCGCGCCGCGGAACGCGCCTAAGATCACCTGCGAGACGCCGATGAAGGCGAACTCGACCGACCGGATCCGGACGTACTCCACCGCGTAGCCGATCGTCGCGGGCGCGTCCGGCACGTCGCCGAGGAACGCGCCGACGATCGGTTCGGTGAACGTCACGGCGACGACCGCGACGAGGAACATCACGCCCGCGCCGGTCGTGGCCGCGAACTTCACAGCCCTGCCGGCGCGGTCGGCGCGGTTCGCGCCGAGGTTCTGCCCGACCATCGTGTCGATAGCGCGGCCGAGCCCCATCGCGGGCAGGAAGACGAGCGAGATGAGCCGGTTGCCGAGCCCGTATGCGGCGACGACCGGCGGCGAGAACGTGACGATCATCGCGGTGAGCGTGATCATCGCGAGCGCGCTCGTCGTCTGCTCGACGCTGGAGGGGAGCCCGAGCCGGAAGATGTCCCGGATAAAATCGAGGTCGGGCGCGAGGTGCCCGAGCGTCACGTCGGGGCCGTACCCGGTGCCGAACAGTATCCAGAGGCCGATGGCGGTCGCGACGCCCCGCGAGAGGATCGTCGCGAGCGCGGCGCCCTGGATGCCGATCCCGGTGACTCCCGTCGCCGAGAGCAGCGTCGCCTCCAGCGCGACCGGGTCGAGCGCCGCGAGGCCGGGAACCGCGGCGAGCCACTCGAACAGCGGGTTCCCCTCGAACCCGAAGATGAAGAACGGGTCCAAGAGGACGTTCAGGAGGACGGAAATGAACATGACGGCCATCGGCGTCCGCGTGTCGCCGTAGCCGCGCATCAGCGCCGAGAAGACGAAGAACCCGAACATCAGGGGGATCCCGGCGAAGATCACCTCCATGTAGTCTGCCGCGAGCGGGATCACGGTCGCCGCGGTCTCCGCGTCGCTCGGCAGGATCTCGAGGGCCGGGCGCGTGTAGAAGTAGCCCCCGATCCCGATGAGCACGGACAGCACGGAGACGGTGAAGATCGTCTGTCCCGCCACGAGCCCGGCGGAGCCCTCGCCGTCGGCGCCGGTGTACTGCGCGACGAGGATCGCGCCCGCCGTCGTGAACCCGCCGGCGACCGCGATCAGGAGGAAGATCAGCGGGAACGCGAGGCTGATCGCGCCGACGGCCTCCGCCGAGAGCCGGCCGAGGTACAGGGTGTCGACGATGTTGTACGTCACCTGGAGCAGCTGGATGACGACGATCGGCCACGCCAGGCGGAACAGCGGTCGGAGGAGGCTCCCCTCGGTGATCGACTCCTCGCCGACTGGGTCGTCGGGCGCGGGCTCGGGGGCGTCGGACGCAGCTTCGGGGTCGTCGTCCCCGTCGCGGCCGTCGTCGCCGCCCATGGTATCGCCGCTCGGTCCACCGGAGGGGTCCGGCGGCTCGGAGGAATCCGACGGGTCGGAGGGGTCGGCAGCGGGCTCGTCGCTCACTGCGGTTGAAAAGCCGGGCGCGCTCTATCAGGCTTCCGATCCGGTCACCGGCGCCCGTCGCTACCGTCTATGGATCCGGCGGGATTGTCCGCGTCCGAAGGCCCGCCCTCGGTCGTCTCCGTGGCGCCTGCTCCGTCGCCCGGGGTCGGATCGGCGGCGCCGTGTACTCCGTCGGCACCGGACGTCTCGGTGGCGGCGTCGACGCGGGCGACGCCGGAGGTGTCGTCGAAGACGAGGTGGCGGTGCGGGTACGCCATCTCGACGTCCGCGTCGGCGAGGCGCTCGCGGATCTCGGTGTTCACGTCCGACTGGACCTTCGCGAGCTTGTACGGCTTCTTCACCCAGTACCGCAGCCGGAGGAGGACCCCGTCGTCGGCGAACTCGTGGAGGCGGCAGTCGGGGCCCGCCATGTACCGCGCCACGCCGATCCGGATGTCGGGGCCGCCGTCGACGACGGCCTCGGAGTCGCGCGCCGCGCGCTCGATGAGCCGCCGGGCCTCGGGGATGTCGCTCTCGTAGGTGACGAGCACGTCGATCGAGCGCCGGGTCCGCTCGTCCTCGGCCGAGAAGTTCGTCACGTCGCGCTCGCGCATCGTCCCGTTCGGCACGACGAGGAAGGTGTTATCCAGAGTGAATATCTTCGTGTAGCGGATCGTGATGTCCTCGACGAACCCGGTCGTCCCGTCCTCTAACTCGATCATGTCGCCGATCTCGAACGGCTGGTCCGCGAGGATGAACACGCCGTTGATGAAGTTCCCGACGAGCGGCGCGAGGACGATACCGATGACGGCCGAGAACACTGCGGTCCCGAGGAGGAGGTCCGCGAACCGGAAGCCGACGGCGCCCAGGCCGACCAGCACCGAGGCGGCGATCGTGCCGACCCGGACCCCGCGGACGATCGTCTGCGCGACGCTCTGTCGCGACACGCGGCGGGCGACGGGGCGACCGATCAGCCGGACGAGGAAGTTCGCGAGGACGACGCCGACCGCCAGTGACGCGAGGACGGTCAACACGCCCGTTCCCGGCAGGTCCGCGAGCCGAGAGCCGATATCGGCGAGCCGCGAGACGGCCCCCGCGATCGGCGTTCCCCCCGGGAAGACCATGGGAACCCGCTGTCGGCCATCGGAAAAAGCGTTTCTCCACGCGCACGACCGGCGGCGAACGAGTCGCTTCGAACGAGAGACGGGGCAACCACTGTGACTCCGCTGAGCGAACGGGCGGTATGGGCCAACCGCCTGCGGACCCAACGAGGTTCGGCGTCGAACACGACACCAAGCCGGGAGACGCGCTGCTCGCCGGCTTCCCCCCGTTCGGGCTCGCCGGCCTGACCGCCGTCCACTACTTGGTCGACGACCTCGATCTCGAGGAGACGGGGCGCGTCCGGATCGACGGCGCCCCGTCGATCACGTCGTTTACGAAAGGGGACGCCGCGCCACCCGCTCCGGCTGTACACCGACTCGGACCGCGACGGCACCGTCCTCGTCGCCGAGCGGATCGAGGAGCGGGAGCCGGAGGGGACCACGACCGCACGGACATGTGGACCCCATCTGTCCCGACCGTGAGGACCGGGCTCTGAAAACGCGTACAACTCGTCTCATAGTAAAAAGCTATAATCCCCGGTCCCGTTCTTCGGTACATGACTGACGATCTCCGGGACACGCTCGACCGCGTGGGGGACCGATTCAACCTCGGCGAGTACGAGATTGACGCGTACCTCGCGGTGTTGGAACACGGCGAACTGACGGCGAGCGACATCGCCGACCGGACCGAGATCCCGCAGCCGCGGGTGTATGACACGGTCCGGAGCCTCTCGGACCGCGGGCTCGTCGAGCTCCGCGAGTCGCGGCCGATGAAGATCGTCGCCGTCGACCCCGAGGACGCCTTCGGCGATCTGCGGTCGTCGTTCACGGAGATGGTCGACGAACTGGAGGCGCGGTACACCGCGCCGACGCGGGAGACGGAGGCGGTGTCGCTTGTCAAGTCGCGCTCGACGATCCTCCGGTACCTCGAAGAGGTGATCGCGAACGCGGAGTACGAGCTCGCGCTGTCGCTCACCCCCGGCCTCCTGCGGCGGTTCCGGGACGAACTCGCCGCGAAGGTCGCCGAGGGCGTCACCGTCGAACTGCTCGTCACGCCGGCGTCGAACGCGCCCGACCCGACGGAGTTCGACTACTTGGAGGTCGCGACGATCGCCCGCGCGCGCCGCGGGATCACCACGCCGGTCCTCGCGGTCGGCGACGGCGAGTACTCCGTGTACGCAACGCAGGACGCGCTGCGCGACGACCGCGAGCGCTACGGTGTCATCTTCAACCGCTCCGCGCTCGGCTTCCTCGTCTCCGGCTTCTTCGGCACCGTCCTGTGGACGACCGCGGAATCGCTCGCCGCCGACGGCGAGGACCGGCCCTTCCCGCGCCGCTACGCCTCCATCCGTCGGGCCGTGAAGGACGTCCGCGAGTTCGGCGACGAGGAGTTCTACGCGACCGTCGAGGGCCGCGACATCGAGACCGGCGAGGAGGTCACTGTCCGCGGGAAGGTCGTCGACGTCGCGTTCGTCGACACGGAGGAGGTGGCGTCGCTGGTCGTCGAGACCGAGAACGGCCGCGTCGAGATCGGCGGCCGCGTCGCCGCCTTGGAGGACGTGGAGGGCCAGGAGATCGTGATCGGCCGCGGCGAGCCGCCAGCGCTGTGAGGTGCGCTCGGGTCGTCCCGGCGTCGCCGTTCAAGTGCGGGCGGACCGAAGCGGACCCGTGACCGACGACGCGCGTCCCGACGACAAGCGAGACGCACCGACCGTCGCGTGCGAGCGGTGCGACCGGGAGTGGGTGCTCGACCGCGAGTTCGACGACCTCGACCCCGGGAGCCACGCGATCGAGCAGTTCGCGCTCGACCACGAGCGCCACACCGGCCACTACCCGGACGGCGTGACCCCGTGGGTCGCCCGGTGCGACCGCTGCCCGGACGGGGAGCGCTTCCTCGCGGAGCGTCCGGCGCGGCGCTGGGCGGAGACGCACGCGCGCCACACGCGCCACACCGTCCGGCTCGAACCGCCAACGGGAGCGGTCGAAGCCGTCTCGCCGCGAGACGACGGGGACCGGTCGTAACACCGCAGCCGCTTCCCCTCCGCTACGGACCGAGCGCCGCGATATCGGCTCCGACCGCCGCGCGGGCGTCGGCCGGGTTCGGGTCGCTGTCGGCCAGATGCGTCCACTCGCAGGCGGGTAGCGCGGCGATGCGGTCCCGGATGGCCGGCCGGTACGGTGCGGCCGACGCGATCCCGTCACCGCTGCCCCAGATGTCGTCGATGACGGTCCGCGAGTCGATCCGGACCTCGACGGCCGCAGGGTCGCAGCGCGCGGCCAGCGCCTCCAGTCCGAGGTGGAGCGCCGCGTACTCCGCGGTGTTGTTCTCGGCGCGAGCCCCGACGGGTCGGCCCAGCCGAACGAGGGGGTCATCGCCGACCAGCAGCACGGCCCCCGCGCCGGCCGGTCCGGGGTTTCCGCGCGAGCTCCCGTCGACGTAGAGAACGATGTCGTCGGCGGACTCGCCGCGGTCGTCGCCCGATCGCGGCGGGTCGGCGGCGAGGACCGACTCGACCGCGGTCCGGATCTCGGCGTCGGTCGTCGTCGGGCCGAACAGCCCGCCGTAGCCGGTCACCGCGTCGTCGATGGCGTCGATCGCCGGTCGTATCTCGTAGCCGTACAGGGCGAGGACGTCGTCGACGCGGCTCGCCAGCGGCGAGAGCCGGTCCGTGGGAAGTCGGTCCATGATGTCTCACGCGGCCGAACTGCGGTCCACAACGGTTCATTCGAGAGCGCAGGGAAAAATGCGCTGGCGGTGAGCGCGGTGAGCCGAGCCGCCGCCGATCGGCGGTCAGGACTGAGTGAGAGTGACGACCGCGACCGACCGAGAGCGAGGGCCACACCGACAGCGTATTTACGCCCCCAACCCCTCCGACCCGACATGACGCTCGTCGTCGTCCCGGTTCGATTCCCTCCCTCGTCGCACTCGGCGGCGACGCTCCGCGAGGCGGCCCGCGTCGCCGCGGAGCGCGACGCCGACCTCACGGTCCTCCACGTCGACTTATACCAGCGCTCGGGGGGCGTCTCGCGCAGCGACCTCAAGCGCGCCGCCGAGGAGCGGATCGGCCGGATCGACCGGGCGCGGTACGTCGTCCGTCGGGGCTTCCTCGTCGAGGAGACGATCCTCGAAGAGATCGTCGCCGAGGGGGCCGACGTGGTCGTCATCGGGTCGAAACAGGCGGGGCGGTGGCGCCGGATGGTCCAGAAGTTGCTCTCCGACCCCGACATCGACTCGTTCCTCCGCAGCCAACTCGACTGTACCGTGATCACCGTGGACGCGGACGGAGAGACCACGACGAACGACGCCGACGACGACGCCGCGCCGCTCCCGGACGACTAGTTCTCCCCGCGCCGCGACCCGTCCCGCGTCGCGACCTCGTACCGCCGCTCGTACTCGATGACGGTCGCCGCCCGGTCGGCGACCGACTCGCCGAACTCGCGCTCGACGACGTACAGCGCCAGATCGATCCCGGAGGTGACCCCGCCCGCGCTGAGCACGTCGCCGTCGTCGACGACCCGCGCGTCGACGACCTCCGCGCCCGACTCCCGGAGCTCCTCGACGGCGGAGGCGTGCGTGACGGCCCGGCGGCCGTCGGTGACGCCCGCCTCCGCGAGCAGCATCGACCCGGTACACACCGAGGCGATCCGGGTGTCCGCCGCGTGGTGCGCGGCGAGCGCGCGCGGCACGTCGCCCTTCTGCGCCTCGGCCCACGCGCTCGCCTCCTGGTTGCGCGCGTTCCACCCGCCCCCGGGCACGACCAGCAGGTCCGGGGCGTCCTCTCCTCCCGGGCCGGGGAGCGTTCCGTCCACGCCGACGCGGGTCCCGTGGCTCGCGGTCACCGTCTCGCGCTCGTCGAGCGACACGTATCGGACGCGGCCGCCGTCGTCTCCTGACGCCCCGTCGTCCCCTATTGCCCCGTCGTCCCCTGTCGTCCCGTCGTCCTCCTCGGCGGCGTAGCCGAGCGCGTAGTCGAACACCTCGTACGGGCCGATACCGTCCAGTTCGTCGAACCCGTCGTACACCAGAATATCGACGTTCATGCCGGGCCGAACGAGCGGCGCGGGCTTGTGCGTTCCCCTCCGATCGGGCGACTCCCGGTGACCCGCAGCGCCGAGCCGTCAGCCCCGGTCGCCGCGTCACTCGTCGGCGAACGCCGACGCGACCCGCTCGATGTCCGCGACGACGCGGTCCCGGTCGACCCGCTCGCCGCGGTAGGCGCGCTCGACGATCCCGTCGGGGTTGACGAGGAACGTCACCACCATGTGCGTGAAGTCGTACCCGGGGAGACGCTCGCTCTCGGTTGTCCGCTCGAAGGCGATCCCCAGTCGGTCCTCGACCACCGTCTTCGCGCGGGCCGGCGTCTCGGGCCGGAGGTACAGCCAGTTGCCCGCGTCGAGGTCGGCGCCGACCGACGCGGCGTTCTCTCGGAGCGCGGCCGCGTCGTCGCGCTCGGGATCGAACGTGATCGGGAGGAAGTACACGTCCTCCGTCAGCCCCGCGTCCGCGACGCGGCCCTGAATCCGAGCCCACTGTCGGAGCAGGATCGAACACTCCGCGGGGCAGAAGGTGAACACGCCCGTCACGAGCGCGGTCCGGTCGAGCGCGTCGCTGTCGAACGTCTTCTCCGCGAGCGGGGCCGACAGCTCGAACGACGGCAGCGGCTGGCCGTACGCGGGGTACGCGAGGTCCTCGCTGTCCGCGATCTGGTCTTCCTGCGGGTCGAGCATGACGCCGTCCGGCGTCCCGCCGAACAGACGCGATGTACAGCCCGCGAGGGAGCCGGACGCGACCGTTCCGGCCCCAGCGAGCAGCGTGCGGCGATTCATACCCGTGTGAAGGGCCGAGCGGCGCATAACGCGTCTGGTGCGATCGCCGAACGAGCGGCCGCTGCGGGTGGAAATTGGGATATTGGGTGCGCGGGCTCCCGGGGCGCCGTCGATCCCTCAAAACGGCGTGTAGTACGGAATCGGCGGATGCGGCAGCGGGACGCCGAGCGTCGCGAGCCCGTGCTGGAGCGGGAGGTAGCCGAGCGCGACGAACGCGACGCCGAGGACGCGGTGGAACCGGAGCCGGGTCTCGAGGCGCATCGACTGGAAGGCCGTCCCGAACAACAGGAGCGCCGGAACCGTCCCGAGGCCGAGGACGCCCAGCGAGACGGCGCCGCCGAGCGCGCTCCCCTGAACGAACGCGTACAGGAACGCCGGGTACAGCAGCGGGCACGGCAGGAACCCGTGTGCCGCCCCCAGCCCGAGGATGCGCCAGTCGCCGACCCACGCGTCGACGCGGGCGACGATCCGGTCGCTCACCGCCGCGGCCGCCCGGTCGAACCCCGGTATCGGGAGCGACTCGAACTCCAGCCGGAGCGCGTAGCGCGCGCCGAGGGCGACGATCACCCCGCCGACCGCGATTCCGGTGAGCGCGTGGACGTCGTCTGCGAGGGTCGTGACCGTCCGCCCCGTGACGAACGCGAGGCTCCCGGCGAGGCCGAAGAGACCGCCGAGCGTCGCGTAGCTCGCGGTCCGGCCGAGGTTGAACAGCGCGTGCTGCCGGACCTGCCGCACGGTGAGGTCGTCCCGCCCGTCGCGTCCGCCGGCCTCCGCGGACCGCATCCGGTCGGCGTAGGTGCCGACGAGCGGACCGCACATGCCGAGGCAGTGGGCTCCGCCGAGCAGCCCGATGAGGAGGAAGACGCCGAGGCCGAGCGAGTCGGTCGCGTACAGGGAGCCGGTCGGCTCGCACGTCGCCCCGCCGTCGGTGGCGACGAGCGCTCGGAGCGCGCCGAGGCTAGAGAGGTCCATATCGGACGGAGGTGCCGGAGACCGCTAACCGATCTGGTGCGATCGGCGAACGGGAGCGGTTCGCGCGCGGCGTCGGTCCGGGGGGAGCCGCCACCCGGGGGGAGCCGCCACCCGGTCGGCGGCGTCACCCGTCGGCGTCGAAGAGCGAGTCGACGGTGCGGACGAAGCGGTCGACGATGCGGTCGGGGAGCGACGGCGACACCTCGTCGAGGAGCGCGGCCGTGCGGTCCGGCCGGGCGAGCGAGACTGTCATCGGCCGGTCGGGGGACTTCTCGACGATCCCGTGGTCGGCGAGCGTCGAGACGTGCCACGACACCGTGCTCCGCGCGAGGTCGAGGTCGTCCGCGAGCGCCGACGGCCGCGTCGGTCCCGCGGCGTGGAGGCGGACGACGATCTCGCGGGCCGTCTCCCGCCGGAGGAACGCGAGGGTCCGTCGGTCCCACGGGTCGACCGTCGGGTCGAAGTAGTGTGCCCGCCCGCCGATCCGCTCGACCGCGAGCTCGCCGTCGCGGACGAGCCGGCGGAGGTGGTACTGCGCCTGCCCAGTCGCGATCTCGAGGTCGCGACCGATCCGGTTGAAGTGGACGCCGGGCGTGTCGCGGACGTGGCGTCGGATCCGGGCTCTGGTGTCCGACATTCCTGACTGTCCGTACTACCCGCCTCTGGGATAAAAGGCGCTCGTGCGGTCCCCCCGTCTGGGAACGGCGAACGGGAACGTCTTCTTATCCGTCCCCTCCCAAGGGCGACCCGTGACGCAGTCGATCCCGGGAGAGGTGCCGACGCTCGCCGGCTGGTCCGTGGAGGGATCGCTCCCGATCCTGGCGGTCGTGGTCGCCGCCGGACTCGGGACGAGCCTCCTCTTCGCCGTCAGCCTCGCCGCGTACCGCCGCCGCCGCCGAGCGCAGTACCGACTGATCTCCCTCGCCGTCGGCGCGCTCTTGGCCCGCTCGGTGGTGGGCGTCGGGACCGTCCTCGGGGTCGTGCCGATGCCGGTCCACCACCTCCTCGCGCACAGCCTCGACTTCCTGATCGCCGCGCTCGTCCTCTATGCGGTGTACGCCCACGCGCCCGGGGCGATCGGTGACGACGCGGCCTCGAAGTGAGTCGACCGGCCGGCTTGCTTCAAGTCGATTCGACCGACCGGCTCATCGGTCGAGCCGCGCGCGGAGGTGCTCGACCGCGACGTCGACGCGGGGACCGAGCGCGATGGCGGCGACGGCCGCGACGCCCCCGACGACGGTCCACCCGACGAGCGAGGCCACCGCCCGCCCGGTGTCGACGAACCCGCCCTCCGGCGCGAAGGAGACGCCGATGACGTGCTCGAAGACGAGTCCCCTGAACGCCCCGTTCGGCGAGAGGGCGACCGAGCCGGCGATCCCGCTCGGCGACGCCCCGGCCGACAGCGACCGGAGCACCGCGAGGTCGCCGCCGAGGACGCCGGCGAGCAGCGCGAGGAGGCCGAGCGCGAACGCGCTCCGCCGGGTCGTCGCGATCGTCGACACCGCAGCCGACAGCGAGAGGTACGCCGCGCCGAACGGGACGACGAGCGCGAGGAAGCGGAGGAACAGCACCGGCGAGTCGACGCCCGAGTGCGTCGCGAAGATCCCCGTGTCCGGCGCGGCGGTGAGCCACACGTACGCGCCGACGAGCGCGAACGGCCCGCCGACGAGGACGACGAGCGCGGCCGTCCGCGCGAGCAGCACGCCGACGACGTACCCGGCCGCGCTCACCGGGTACGTCCGGATCACGCCGAGCTCCCCGCTCGCCGCGTCGGCGAACAGCGCGCGGTAGCCGAGCACGACCGCCAGCAGCGGCACCAACACCTCGGTCGGTAAGAGGAGGTCGACGACCGCGGGCACGAACCCGGTCGCGCCGCCGCCGCCGACCGCGACGAGCCCGCCGAGGACGACGAGGAGGCCGACCGCGAGGACGGCGTACCCGGGCGTCCGCCGCACCGTGGCCAGTTCACGGCGGAAGACGACCCAGACCCCGCCAAGTCGCCGGTTCATCGCTCTGACACCCCCGTGACGTGGACCTCGCCGTCGTCCCGACCCCCCTCTCCGTCGTCCGCTGACTCGCTTTCGGCGGGCGAGGCCGGCGACTCGGCGCCGCCCGCGACCGCGCGGTACAGCTCGGCGACGCCGTCGACCCCGTGGTCGTCGAGGAGCCGGTCGCGCGCCCCCGCCGCGGCGACCCGACCGCGACGGAGGACGACGACGGCGTCCGCGTGCGCGTCGACGAGGTCGAGGTCGTGCGAGCTGACGACGACGGCGGCGTCGTCGCCCGCGCGGGCCGCCGCCCGGAAGGCCCGCTCCCGCATCTCCGGGTCGAGCCCGCTCGTCGGCTCGTCGAGGACGACCACGTCCGGGTCGCCGAGCGTCGCCTGCGCGATCCCGAGCAGTCGCCGCATCCCGCCCGAGAGGGCTCCCACCCGCTTTCCGGCCGCGTCGGACAGCCCGACGCCGGCCAGCGCCGCGTCCGGGTCGCCGCCCGCCAGCGCCGCGTAGAACCCGAGCGTCTCCCGGGCGGTGAACCCGTCGCGGAACGGCACCCGCTGCGGCAGGTACCCGACGTGCTTCTCGGACCCGGCGCGCGGGCCGCCCTCGGGGTACCGGACGCTCCCCGCGGTGGGCTCGACGGCGCCCGAGAGGATCCCGAGGAGCGTCGACTTGCCGGACCCGTTGGGGCCGACAACGGCGGTGACGCCGGCCTCGACCGACAGCGAGACGCCATCGAGGACCGGGACGCCGCCGTAGGTTCGGGTGACGCCGTCGACGGCCGCGAGCGTCGGCTCGCTCACGCCGACCCCTCCGCGGTCGCCGTGGCGTTTCCGGCGGGCTCGCCGGCGGCCCGCCAGTCCGCTCGGACCGGTCCGTCGGCGTCGGCGCCCGCACCGGTGACCGCGTCGACCCGCTCGGGGTGGTACGGCGCGGCCGCCGGCGCGGGGTCGATGATGCTCCCCGAGCGGGCGCCGGGGACGGTCCCCCGGAGGGCGTCGAGCAGCCGCGCCGCGGGCGACTCGCGCACCGCGGCCGCGCTCACGTGGCGGTGGAGCGCGGCGTCCACGGGCGAAGTCGGGCGATACGCCCGGCTCCCGGGAGCGTGCGGGCCGACGCTCGCGCCGTCCCAGTAGTTCCCGCGGTCGCCGTCGGCCCACACGCGGAGCGCCCCGGCCCCGGCCGTGGCGTGGTCGCCGTTGCCGACGAAGTCGTTCGCGACGACCCGGCTGGAGGGGACCACGGTCGTCGCCCGCGCGCCGAGCTCGTTGTCGACGACGACGTTGTGTTCGTACAGCGACCCCCGGGCGCTCGTCGAGAAGCCGAGCTCGTTCCCGACCAGCGTGTTGTACCCGACGTACGTCCGCGTGCCGGACGCCTGGATCCCCGCGCTGGAGTTGCGGACGTCGTTGCCGACGATCGCGTTGCCGGCCGGCCGCGTCATCACGGTGACTCCGGCGAACAGCTCGTTCCGGAAGGCGTTGTCCGCGACCAGCGCGTCGCCGGTGTACATGAGGTGCGTCCCGTACCGGTTGTCGACGAACGTCGAGTTCCGCACGATCGAGCCGTCGGCGCGGTGGAGGTAGATCCCGTCGCGTCCGCCCTCGAACCGGCTGTTGGTGACGGTGACGCGCGACTTCATCCCGGCGACGCCCATGAACCCGTCCTGCCACTCGTCGGTCCCCTCGACGAGGAGTCCGCTCGCGGTCGCGTGCGACCCGTCGCGCAACAGGATCCCGCTCGCCTCCGTGTCGACGGCGACGTCGTCGACGACGAGCCCGGGCGCGCCGACCGCCTTGATCCCGGCGTCGCCGTAGCCGTAGCCGAGCTGGATGTTCGTGTCCCACGTCCCGCCCTCGCTCTCGCGGGACGCGCGGGCCGCCTCCGGGTCGCGGGTGCGGTTCCCCGTGCCCGCGATCCGCAGCCCCGTGACCGCCACGTCGCGCGCGTGAACGGTGATCACGGACCCGTTCCCGTCGCCGACGACGCGGGTCGCTCCGGGGCCGGTGCCGCTGCCCGCGCCGGCGATCGTCACGGACCGGTTCACCGTCACGGTCTCCTCGTAGGTCCCGGGCGGGACGCGGACCGTCGTGTTCGGCGGCGCGGCCGCGACCGCGGCGCCGATCGTGGGGGCGTCCTCGCCGACGACGACGGAGACCGGACGGTCCGCGCGCCGCTCCGCCGCGGCGATCCGGTCGTTCGCCGTCCGCCAGCGGTCCGGGGCGAGCGCCCGCACGGTCGCCGCGGAGTCGACGTCGAACGACCGACTTCGGACCGCCGCCCAGCCGACGACGGAGCCGCCGTGTTCGTCGGCGAACGCCGCCGCGGCGTCGCGGCTCGCGAATGGGACGACGACCGGCCCGGCCGGCGTCCGCGCGTCGCTGTCGACCACGTACCGCGCTTCTCCGACGGGCGTCCAGCCGCCCGCGCCGCCCGCGGCGAACAGCCCCGACTCGGTCGTGCCCGGGTCCCGATGGTCGAACGTCTCGACGTACGCGACGAGCGGATAGCCGAACTGGCGCTCCGTCCGCCCATCGCGGCGCGAGTCGACGAACGAGGCGATCCCGTTGTACCCGACGACGTACTGGAGCTGCGAGTAGAACACCTGGACGCGCGGGAGCGTCGCGTCGCCGGCCATCAGCGCGTCCGTCTCCGAGGAGAGCCCCAGCTCGACCGCGTCGTCGAACCGCACCGGCTCGGGTACCGACTCGCTCGGGTCCGCGGCGAACGCGCCCGCGGTCGCGACCGCGGCGAGCGCGACGAGCCCGAGGAGCGCGAGCCGGAGGCGACGCGACCGGGCGGTAGCGGGGTCGAAAACTGCCACGCGTCCGCTTCGATCGGCAGCGCCTTAGAACGTCTGGTTCGTTCCTCGAACGAACCGTTGAACGCGTCCAGAGGGGCTAATAGCCCGGTATTCCAAATACAACTATGACGAGCGACAACCAGCCGACGAGCGCACCCGACCGACGCGAGAACATCCCGCGGCGACGCCTGCTCGCTGGACTCGCCGCCGGCGGCGCCGCCGCGGTCGCCGGCTGTGCCGGCGGAGGGTCGGAGTCCGTGTCCCCCGTCTCGATCGACGACGACCAAGCCTGCGACCAGTGCGGGATGATCGTCGCGGACCACCCCGGAACGGTCGGGCAGGTCCACTTCGAGGACGACGAGCCGGAGGGGGGGCGCCCGGCGCAGTTCTGTAGCGGCACCTGTACGTACACCTACCGGTTCGACGCCGAGGACGCGGGACGGACGCCGCTCGCGACCTTCCTCACCGACTACTCGGCGGTCGACCAGGAGGTGTTCGAGGAGGGCGGCGACACGATGTTCTCCTCGCACGTCGGAAGCGGAGCGTTCGCCCGCGAGACGGCCCTCACGGTCGTCGCGCGCAGCGAGGTGATCGGCGCGATGGGTCCGGACCTGGTCCCGTTCAGCGAGGAGGCCGACGTCGAGTCGTTCGTCGCGGAACACGGCGGCGAGGCGATGCCCGCGACCGAGGTGGACCGCGCGACGCTTGAGGCGCTGTAGGGTCGGCCACCGGTTCATCCGGAGGGAGAGCTCAGGTTCTCGGGAACCCTATGACGCCGGACACGCCGCCGACGACGGCCGAGAAGGCCAACGTCGTGACGAGTTGCGGCGTGCTGTCATCTCGGATCGGATCCGGTTTCGCTTAGTCTCGTCGCTGTCGTCCCGTCCGGTGTCTTCCCGGAGCCGGTGCCGCGCCTCGCGTGGGCGACGGTCATCGGGATGCGCTTCACCGCACCGCGGCGTATCACGCCTACCGGAATGCGAGATGAATCTCGGCACCGACGGAAAGACGCCGGAACTCAGAGACGGGCGATACGAAGAGCAGACGCGACGGGTCGCCGTGGGTTCGGCTGTTCGAAATTCATCGCGATACGGGCTCACGTCCACAGGTTCCCTCAGTTGGGCTTGTAGTCGCCGTGCTCGTCGCCCTGCGACTCCTTAACAAACGATAACACGCCGTGAAGCCGTTTGAACGGCTCTGTGAGTCATACTATCCGAACTCGTAACGTTAGTACAACAGCGGTCGTGGACTGACTCAGGGTACACGTCGAACGAAGCGCTACGTTAAAACACAGACGACTCGAAAACATCGTATGCTGCGGCGAACCGCGACAGATGTCCTTGCCGTGCTCGCGGTTATCGCAGTTGTCGCACTGGTTGTGGGACAACTCACCGGCCAGCCGGTCCTGCTGGGGTTCGTTACCTCAGAGAGCATGGCCCCCACACTGGAAGCCGGTGATGGGTTCGTTGCGGTCCCGGCGCAGCTAGGCGGTGATATCGAGACTGGAGACGTAGTCGTATTCGAGGCCGTTGAGCTACAGGGTGGCGGGCTCACAACGCACCGAGTAGTCGGAGAGACTGACACCGGCTACCTCACGCAAGGGGACAACAATCCATTCACGGACCAAGATGGCGATGAGCCGGTCGTAACGGACGGGCGGATTGTCGCAACCGTACTTCAGGTGAACGGGCAAGTCGTCCGAATCCCACGGCTCGGTACTGGTATCGAAGCGGTTCGAGAAACCGCAACGCGTCTACAGACAACGCTGGCAGAAGCTCTTGGAATCGAAGCAACCGCTGATTCAGAGGGCCTCAGTGGACTGTTTATCGCGGTCGGCTTGGTCTTGCTGCTGGCCGTGTTCGCTGACAACCTGCGCACGTCACATACACGCGACCGTATCCGCAGTCGATCTCGATTTGACGATCAAGGTATCGACGGTCGGTGGGTGGCACTCGGCCTCGCGTTCTTGATTCTCGTCCCGGCAAATGCGGCGATGTTCGCACCGACGGGTACGCATCAGATCGTCGTTGACGGCGATGACCTGCCAGCCGGCACAACGGCAGGAGAAGCCGTCGACACCAGTCTCACTGCCGAAAACGGTGGGCTTGTAACGATGCTCGTACTGCTTGAGACGACACATCCAGAGGGAGAGCTCGGGCGTGAGGAGTTAGTTGTCCCTCGCGGCCAGTCAGCAACCGCGAGCTTGACTGTGACAGCACCCCCACCAGGAGAGCAAGCAGTGGTAACAGTGTCTGAGCACCGCTATTTCCTCATTGCGCCGGCGACAGTTATTACACGGCTTCACGCAATTCACCCGCTCGTCGCGATCGCCGCGTTCAACCTATTGATCATCGGGACGACCACGACACTCATCGGCGCGGCCTTCGGCCTCGGGCCACGGCGAACGCGGCGCCGTCGAAGCCGAGTGTGAACTGCTCTGAACTATACTGCGGTGAATTTATAATTCCCTTGACAGGAACCACAATCGGACAAAAAGGTAAGTGCCGTGCGGCTACTCCGAGGGTTCGAAACTGAACCCCTCCAGTTTACTGGCGTTCTGCCCACTCGTACCCCCCTCGAATATCAAAAACAGCTCGCTGTTGCTAATATCGTTCTCCGGCTCAACAGTAAACTCGAACGGGCGATTCCTATTTTTCAGGACGAATTCTGAGCTCAGTTCGGTTCCGTTCTCGTCCACGAAGATCACCCTGTCTCCGCTCCCATCCACAAGATACGCGATGAGGTTTCCAGTCGTCTTCGATGCCTCAATCTCGAGCGCGTACGTGGTAGCAGACGGAACAGGCGGAAGCTTGAATCCGACGTAGAGCCCGTTACCGCCACTACCTTTCAGATCCGCAGACGACCTATTGTCTCCGTTGTTCACGTTCTGTGAACCCACAACCGTACCAGTGGCCGCGTCGCCGGGACGGGCGGCCTCGCCAGCAGCATCGTCACTGTAGTTGTTTGCGTTCCCGTAATCGATCGGACAAGTGATACTTACCGCCTCTCCCGTCGTTCGCGTCGCGTCGACGGAGAACGATTCAGTGTCGGCGACGAGTGCTAACGTGACGTAGTATTCGCCACTGAATCCACCTGCTGAGTCAGCACACGCCAGCGTTACGGCGTAGTCTCCACTTCCGGTTTCATCTAGCGACGTTTCGACCGCCTCAGTAGTGATCGAGGTGCCTGAGCTGTCTAAGACATCCGTAACCGTCACACTAAGCTCCGAGAACGTATATTCTGTATCACTTTCACTGGCCAGTATCGTATAGATCACCGTCGACGGATTCTGCCTACTGATCGGAGTGAATGGCGATTCCTCCTCGAGCGGCAACAACGCCGTCGAATCAGTGGTTGTCGTGAGTTCGACGGCCCGATCCGAGTGAACGCGTGTTGCCGCATCGGTACTGATCGCCGCTAAGCCAAAGCCCGCCCCCAGGAATCCGAGTGCGGCTCGTCGAGTCCACCTGTGGTCTCGGGTCATGCGTTGAACTCTGGTGGCTTTTCGCTATTACCGAGCAACTGTTGACTACTTTCATACACGTGATACGCCGATGACCCAGCAAAGAGCAGCCCGATGAGTGCTGCCCACATCAGGGT
Organism: Halorubrum sp. CGM5_25_10-8B; assembly: GCF_005435095.1. Classification (NCBI taxonomy): domain Archaea; kingdom Methanobacteriati; phylum Methanobacteriota; class Halobacteria; order Halobacteriales; family Haloferacaceae; genus Halorubrum; species Halorubrum sp. CGM5_25_10-8B. The sequence continues at coordinate 25,268 of NZ_SGTY01000022.1, forward strand.
CGGAATCGACGCCGGGAACACGCCAACCCACGCCGCGGCAACGAGTCCGAGTGAGAACGCAGACAACCCCAGATAATACTCGCCCCACGGGATTGAGTCGTCGGGAACAACGTCCATATAGAGGTCAAGCCTGTCAGCCTCGCTGGTCAACTCGAGATCGCCCCTGTCGTGTGTGATGATGCCAGCGCGCTCTAATCGGGGGATGTGGTTCTGTTGAATCGAGGTGTACACGCGATGGCGTTCGCTTGATTCGACCGCTGCCACTGGTTTGTCATTTTCCCACGCCGCGACCTCTTCAGCGATGCTCGATAGAGCGCCTTCGCCGTCGTCACGCTTCAGGATGTGAATTGTATGCCGGCGTCGCGAGTTACTCAATAGGTCGTGTATATCAGTGTGTGACAGTTGCGTACTAGTTTGTGTGGGTTGGGATAACGCGCTCATGGTACGGGAGAAAAGACGACGGCGTCGTCTTCTCTATAAGTATACATTAATAGATGTATCAGATAGTACTAAGACTTTATATATTTTAGTGAAACGAACATCGCGGTATTAATCTAAGAAAGCAGTGGGACGGGAGCTCAGTGTACTGTGTCGGAACACGCTCTATACAGAGCTTTTACCGGGTGTACTGAGTTAGCTTCTGTAGAATGAGAGCGGACACCACGCAAAATCATTGACGAGGGTGTTCGGCACAGAGTCACAGGATTATCACTCTCGATACAGCTACTCTTCTTGATTATCCTTCACTTACCACGACCGCAAACAGCGAAATTGGATGAGCCGACGCACCACGAACGAGTCCGTGTGAATTCACACCCCCGCTACGGCGCGTTACGGGGACGGGGTCTCTTCAATACGGATATCCAAGGCCTCGCGACTGTTGCCGCTAGTTCCGGTTTCTACCTCAGCGTTTACCGGCGATGACGAGCTCGAGGACACCTCAACCGTAGACCCGCTGCTAACGTCAGATCCGTCGACGGAAGAAAGAATGCTACCACCGTTCGTATCTCCGAACGTAACATCGTAGCTAGTAGTATCGTTCTCGACGAAGGCGAACAGCTCGTCGTAGCTCACTGTAGAGTTCGGCGGTAGACCGTTGTCATCACCGAACACAATCGTCACGTCGTTGGCAACGAGACTGACGTAGCTGCTTCCTATTCCGGAGTACGTTTCTGTTGAATTCGGATTTTCAGGGAATATATCAGTGCCATCAGTAGATTCCCTACTGTCACCAGCTTCGTTATAAATATCGACGGTGTCAGACGACGCGTCGACGAGGACATCGACAAAGTTGGCGGTGATGTTGCCTGCGAGAGTGGTCTCTTCCTCACTAGTCAATCCCGAAACAACGCCGGTCGTACCTGAGTCACCGAGGTCCGCACCGAACACGTTGACTTCGACCGCACGCTGTGCCGTCGTCGAGCTAAACGCGCCCGACCCGAACGCCGCACCCGTTCCAACGCCCACAACCCCGATCGCACCTAACACACTCCGTCGGTTCATTTTCATTGGTGTGTCTCTCCCTAAGCAGGACATCTACTTAATAAACCGCCGGGTTAGGATTCTAACCGCCACATTTAGCGACAGCGACCCGCTTCAGGCACACCCTGAACAACCCACTTGATCCGGCGAGATGGCTAAAGCGGCTCAATATTATACCCCCCTAGCGCATATAAACCGGTAATGCAAAGACGAGCACTGCTCGCGGGTATCGGCCTGTCGAGTATCGGCGTCGGGGCCGCGTTTGGATCTGGCGCATTCACCACAGTTAGCGCGAACCGGACGGTCGATCTCTCGGTTACGAAAGACGACGGAGCTCGGATCGGGTTCACCCCGGGAAATGGAGCAAGCAGCATTATCGGAACTAGTACGGACTCCAGCAGCGTGGAGGTTATCACCGTTTCCAAATCCGACCTCAACGACCGGGCGAAGACGGTGTTCGAAGACGCGCTCACCGTGACGAACAACGGAGGAAGTGGTGACCCTGCCGTTGATATTTATATCGAAGACGAAAGCTCGGTGCCCGTGGGAGCTGAAAGCGCTGATGTCCTTGACCTCCAGACTGCCACCGATAACAACTCAATTGTTGGCAGCACCAACGCCGTTGAGGTTTCCACCGACGGTGGTTCACAGTCGCTCGATGTCGTAGTCGATCTGCGGGACAGTAGTGTCGACGGAAATACGTTTGATGATATTGCCGAAATCACGTTTGTCGCAAACAGCGCCTAGTGGTGGATATAGCGTTACTGTGACAATGCCGTAGCGACCCCGCGAGCAGTCTCAAAGCGGTGTGAGTAACACATCCCGAAGTCCCCGTCTCAACATGAATCGTACCAGTGTCGTCGTGCTCGCTTTCTTCCTCCTCATCAGTGGCACGGTAGCTCCTGTTGCGGCGTTCACTGACGGTGACGAGGTCGCACCCGGATCTAACGTGTATCTTGATGCTGCTGACAGTGAGAACGCGGACAAGTACGTTCAGTTCGATGCGAGCGACGAAGTCCGTCTCCAGTTCGATGGGGTGCCACCCGGAAGCCGCACTCGTGCCGATGACCTGTTCGTCGTCGGATTCGACGGGTATCAAGACAGCGACAATGCCACAGCAGTCGGGCTTAGCAGCAGTAGCGCGCACATCACTCTCAGGCGGATGGACACGGGAGCGACCTTTGACAGCGGTGAGATAACACTTCAGCCGGGTGAGAGCGTCACGTTCGGTGTGATCATCGAGACAGATCAAGCCAGTATTACTGGGGCGGTCGATCTTGAGGTGAAAATCCCCGACGAGGACACCACGGAAGGAAACGGAGGCGGTGCTGGATCTCCCGGTGGTGTGACGGACGACGCGTCTGACAACACCGAGGAATCTGACGGTAATGGACCGGAGACCGACTCGGGCGGTGGCGATACGGACGACACGGAAGGCACTGGGACTGAGTCGGGTGACACCGATGATGGTGAGACGGATCCAGGCGCCGGAGACAACACCGGGGACAGCGGTGACAGTGAGAACGGATCTTCGACAGATCCAGACACACAAGAGTCTATTAGCAACGAAACGCTGTCAGACGGTGGCGGAGATGCCGCTGACCCGGCGCTTGAGCCTGGTGGGCTTCAGTTTGGAACCGTCACGCTCCAGTGGTCATTGTTCGGGGGCGTACTCGCAGCCTTCACAAATTACCTTGTCCAGACCCGGCTACGAGACCAGTCGCCGGTGTTCCGATTTAACCGCTCACAGCGTCGTGAGCGGCTAAAACCTGTCTTATCCCGTGAAGCAGCTATCGGCGTTGGTGTGTTCGTTATCACGGTAGCAGTTGCCGGGTTGTTATCAGGCGCCGGCGTTTCAGATATCGGGCAGCTAGCTGTGACGCTCATCTTCTCGGGGGTTGCCGGTGGTGTCACCGGCTATCGGCGGTTCCCGTCCCTCGATCTGAGCGTACCCCCGTCGTGAGCGTCGGGTCGTTTCCGCGCGACGCCGTTTTTATACGATCGACGCTGCCATGTGTCAGTCTGACGACCAACGACCCCGCCTGAGAGTTTGGACTCGCCGAGCGGTTCGGTGCGGACCTCCACCCCGAGCCAGCCGACGATGGCGCGTCCTCACCGGACACCTGCGCGAGCCCACGCCCCGGTGAACGCGGACGCAGTCGACGGCACTACGAGTCCCGCGTCGGCTACCCCCCGGCGCCCCACTGCTCGACGCGCTTCGGCCGGTCGGAGACGGCCATCACGTCGAGGTCGTCGCCCGCGTGGTCGAGCGCCTCCAGCGCGGCCGTCGCGGAGGCCTGCGTCGAGAAGTAGGTTATCTCCTCCTCGACGGCGACCTCCAGCAGGTCGCGCTGGCGCGAGACGATGAGGTCGAGCTCGCCGCGCTTGGCCGCCTCGATCAGGTCCGTCGCCTCGCTCAGCTCGAAGTGTTCGGCGTACCCCGCGACCAGCGCCTCGCCCGCCTCGGTGCCCGGGTCCGGGAACTCCTCGGCCGAGAGGTCGACGACGGCGGTGCCGGACTCGGGGATCGGCTTCCCGGTCGAGTCCTGCGCCTTGTCGTACGCCTTGCCGAAGGAGGTGGCCGTGCCCATCACCTCGCCGGTGGACTTCATCTCGGGGCCGAGCCGCGGGTCCGACCCCGGCAGCCGGTCGAACGGGAGGACGACCTCCTTCACGCTGCGGTGTTCGGGGATCTGCTCGGCGGCGTCGAGGTCGGCGAGCGTCAGGTCGTCGGTCATCACCTTCGCCGCGAGCTTGGCGATGGGGACGCCCGTCGCCTTCGAGACGAACGGGACGGTCCGCGAGGAGCGCGGGTTCGCCTCCAGCACGTACACCTCGCTCTCGGCGTCGGGGTCGTCGACCCCCGTCACCGCGAGTTGGACGTTGAGCAGTCCGACCGTGTCGAGCGCGCGGGCGATATCCTCGGTGACCTCGCGGACCCGGCCCAGCGTCTCGTCGCCGAGCGAGCGCGGCGGGATCATGCACGCGGAGTCGCCCGAGTGGACGCCGGCGCTCTCGACGTGTTCCATCACGCCGCCGAGGAGCACGTCCTCGCCGTCCGCGACCGCGTCGACGTCCAGCTCGACCGCGTCGTCGAGGAACTGGTCGACGAGGATCGGCTTGTCGGGGGAGACGCGGACCGCCTCCTCGATGTACTCCTCTAACTCCGCGTCGTCCTCGACGACGCGCATCGCGCGCCCGCCCAGCACGTAGGAGGGGCGAACGAGGACCGGGTAGCCGATCCCGTGGGCCAGTTCGAGCGCCTCCGCCTCGCTCGTCGCGGTGCCGCCCTCGGGCTGGGCGACGCCCAGTTCGTCCATCAGGACGTTGAACCGGTCGCGGTCCTCCGCTAAGTCCATCGCCTCGACGCTCGTCCCCAGGATCTCGCAGTCGAGCCCGCGGCGCTCGATCTCCGCCTGAAGCGGTTCGCCCACGTTCACCGAGGTCTGCCCGCCGAACTGGACCATCACGCCGTCGGCGCCGGTCGTCTCGATCACGTCGGCGACCTCCTCGGCGGAGATGGGCTCGAAGAACAGCCCGTCGGAGGTGTCGTAGTCCGTCGACACCGTCTCGGGGTTGTTGTTGATCACGTGCGCGTCGATGCCGAGCTCGCGGAGCGCGCGCACCGCGTGGACCGCGCAGTAGTCGAACTCCACGCCCTGTCCGATGCGGATCGGGCCGCCGCCGACGACCACGACGCTCTCCACGTCGGGGTCGACGCGGACCTCGTTCGCCGCGCCCGCGGTGTCGGCGCCCCGGAGGAACTCCGGCAGCCGCGCGGAGTAGTAGTACGGCGTCGAAGCCTCGAACTCGCCCGCGCAGGTGTCGACCTGCTTGTAAGTCCGGTCCGGAACCGCGCTCTCGACCTGCCCCACGTCGGCGTCGACGCCGGCGGCGGCGGCGGTCGCCGCGATCTCCGCGTCGGTGCGGCCGACCATCGCGGCCTCGGTGAAGTCGCCCTCGGCGGCCGCCGCGGTCCCGGCGGCGATGCGCTCGAAGCGCTCGACGTACCAGCGGTGGATGCCGGTGAGGTCGATCACGTCGTCGACGTCGTAGCCGCGGTCGAACGCCTCGAACATCGCGTACGGGCGGTCCGGGCTCGGACGTTCGAGGTACTCCGACTCTAGCTCGTCGTCGCTCACCGTCTCGAAGTCGACGGCGGGGTCGTACTCGGAGGAGCGCAGCGCCTTCACCATGCTCTCCTCGAACGTCCGCCCGATCGACATCGCCTCGCCGGTGGACTTCATCGCCGTGCCGAGCTCGAAGTCCACGTCGTCGAACTTGTCGATCGGCCAGCGCGGCACCTTCGTCACCACGTAGTCGATGGCGGGCTCGAAGGCGGCGGTCGTCTCGCCGGTGATCTCGTTGTCGATCTCGTGGAGCCGCTTTCCGAGCGCGACCTTCGCAGTGACGCGGGCGATCGGGTAGCCCGTCGCCTTGGACGCGAGCGCGGAGGACCGCGAGACGCGCGGGTTCACCTCGACGACGCGGTACTCGCCGCCCGGGGTGCCGTCGTCGTGCCACGCGAACTGGATGTTACAGCCGCCCTGAATGCCGAGGTCGCGGATCACTTCGAGCGCCGCGTCGCGCATCTCCTGGTGGCCGTCGTCGGGGATGACCTGCGAGGGGGTGACCACCGTCGACTCGCCGGTGTGGATCCCCATCGGGTCGATGTTCTCCATGTTACAGATGATGATACAGGAGTCGTCGGCGTCCCGCATCACCTCGTACTCCAGTTCGACCCACCCCGAGATGGACTCGGTGACGAGGACCTCACTGTTGCGCGAGAGGCGGAGCCCCTTGCGGACGCGCTCGACGAGCTCCTCGAACTCGTCGACGACCCCGGAGCCGGAGCCGCCGAGGGTGTAGGTGGTCCGGGCGATGACCGGGAGGCCGCCGACCGCGTCGACAGCCTCCTGGACGCGCCCCCGGAACGCCGCCTCGTCGAAGTCGGTGACCGACTCGCCCTCGTCTAAGGAGATGGTCGTCGACTTGGGGACCGGCTGGCCGAGGTCCTCCATCCGCCGGCGGAACAGGTCGCGGTCCTCCGTCGCGTAGATGGTGTCGAGCGGCGTCCCCATCACCTCGACGTCGTGTTCCTCCAGAATGCCCTCCTCGGCGAGCTCGGCGGTGACGTTGAGCCCCGTCTGTCCGCCGAGCCCGGCGATGACGCCGTCCGGCTCCTCGATCCGGATGACCTCCGCGATCGCCTCGGGCGTGATCGGCTCGATGTACACCCGGTCGGCCGTCTCGGGGTCGGTCATGATCGTCGCGGGGTTCGAGTTCACTAGGACGACGCGGGCGCCCTCCTCCTGTAGGGCGCGGCACGCCTGTGCGCCGGAGTAGTCGAACTCGGCCGCCTGTCCGATCTGGATCGGTCCGCTGCCGATAAGGAGAATCGTCCGGTCTTCGCTCATTACGCGGACGGAATACGCTCATCGTAATAAGGTCGGCGGTAGAGTACGAATCTCGCAGTAGATTTGCGATTTTCGCAAGCTATTCCGTATCACGGTGAGTGTTACGACATCTCACGGTAGCCGACACCGCCGTCAGGAACCGAGTCACGACGCCCGGCTCGTACGACGCGTCACCGCCGGCGTAACGGCCTGAGCCGCCCATCGCAAGGAATTTACCGAGATGTCGGGAACTCCCGGACGACATGCCCTGTTCCCGCCGCCGTGCCCTCCAACTGCTCGGCACCGCCGGCGCGACCGCCGCGACGGCCGGGTGCCTGAGCCCCGGCAGCCTCGACTCGTACGCCCTCATCGGGGACGAACTGGACCTCTCGTCGATCGGACCCCCCTACCTGTGGCCCGATCCCACGGTCATCGACGCCACCACCCGCGTCGACTTCACGACCGAAGCCAAGACCGCGTCCCTCTCCGCGCTGTTCGAGACCGGGACGGTGACCGTTAGACAGTGGCCGCTGGTCGGTCGAGACGAGTGGGGGACCGAGACGCGCCCGCGGCCGACGTTCCTCCGCCGGGACGAGACCTTCTACGAGGTCCGGATCACCGACGAGCGCGTCCTCGAACGCGAGCGCTGGCACTTCGCGGTCGACCGGGTCGACGAGACGCCGCCCGACGGCGCGGCGGTCGCGGAACCGCCCTTCGACCTCTCCGACCAGGACGAGCGCGTGCTCGACGCGGCGCTCGACGCCGTGTACGCGGGCAACGACGGCTTCCTCGGGGACCCAGAGTTCGACGAGCTACAGACCGTCGAGTTCCATCACGGGCTCGACGCCGATGCGAGCGCCCTCGTCCCCTCGCCCCCGTTCGAGTTCGTCGAGTACGAGGACGAGTACTTCCGGACCGTGACGGAGCGCCGGACCGTCGAAGTCCCGGAGTGGACGTACGCGATCGGCGAGGTCAGCGACTCGCGGGCCGATTTTATCGCGTACGCGCGCGACGCCATCGTCGAGCGCAATCTCACCGACGCCGGGCTCTCGCAGGCCGCTCAAGGGGTCTTTGACGATGCGATCGCTGAGGAGCCCCGCCGCTACGAGGAGGGCGCGCCGCCCTCGGACGAGCTCAGCGAGGCCCTCGGCGCGCTCGGTATTGCCGAGGACCTCGAACCGATCGACAGCTACGAGGAGCGCGTCGATTTCCGGAACGTCGTCGTCGAGTACCGTGACGGCGTCTATCGGTTCGATCTCATCGTGACGCCGTAGCACGCTCGCGGGCTCAGCCGAACGATCGCACGCCCGGCCGCAGACAGTTGCCTTCCGGGCCTCCGGCCGCCCCTCAGGTCTCCAGCCGGTACCGGTACGGTTGGCCCGCGATGACCTCGACCTCGCCGCGCTCGGCCCGTCGCCCTAACACGGTGGCGACCCTGTGCGGGCTGTCGATCGCCTCGCACTCGTCGCACTCCTCGACGAGCGCGAGGATCTCCCGGGCGGTCAGCGGCTCGTCGGCCTCGGCGAGCACGCCGCGAATTCGGTCGTACCGGTCGTATTCGCCGGCGCTCATACGTCTTACGTAGGGTCTCCGAACATATAGGGTTCAGTGAGACAGGAGTCGGACGACTGTCAGACGCAGGCATCGAAGCGGCCGCGTTCCGGGGGCTGAGCGATTCTCGCGGTCGTCACCGCGGTGAGTCCGACGCTCAGGCGTAGGGGTCTTCGGCTTCGAGGTCGCGCTCCGCGCGGTACTGCTCGACGAACTCGCTCACGTCGAACTCGACCATCTCTCGTTCGAACGCCGACAGCGCCTCGTCGTCGTCGGCGTGGCTCACGGCGTGCTCCATCAGCTCGACCACCAGTTCGACGACGACCTCGTGGAGCCGGCGGGAGTCGAACTCGGTCACCCACACCATCGCGTACCCCACGTCGGCGTTCTCGCTGGCGTCGTGCGCGACGACCGCCTCGGGGAACTCCTCCAAGACGACGCCGAGGAGGTGCGGCGTGTCGAACTCCGGCATCTCCTCGCTGGTCGTTTCGATCGCCTCCCGGAGCACCTCGACCAAGAAGTCGGGGAGGAACCGCTCCGGGGGATGGACGTCCATCACGACTGCGTGGGTCTCGCCGCAGTCGCACTCGTACTCGCGCATCCCGAGGTCCAGTTCGCCGACGCCGATCGTCTCCCCGCAGGGTAGCTCCAGCGCGTTCTCGTCGCCGCCGGGGACGCGGGGCTTGGACATAGCTCTCTTTGGTCGCTGGCGAGGTTAAAAGGAGCGGAACGGGTCGGTGCGCCGGGGGGAGCGGCGGCGACTCGACGCCCGCTACTCGGAGTCCTCGTAGCCGGATTCTCCGCCGCTCTCAGCGGATTCGTCCTCCTCTTCGGCGGACTCGCCGTCTCCGCCGTCCGTCTCCACCTCCGCTTCGACCTCGATCTCGATCCCGTTCGCCTCGTAGGTCGCCTCGATCGACTCGGCGTCGTCGCGCTCGATCTCCAGTTCGTCCCGGTCGACCTCCACCTCGACCTCCACGTCGACGGTCACGTCGTCGGACATGAGCATCGCTACGCGCGCGACACTCAAAACGTCCCCGCAGGAGATCGACCGCCGGCCGCGTTACTGGAACCCGATCCGACCGCCGGTGTCGCGCAGCGACTCGCCGCCGCCGCCCTTGAACTGCTCCCTGACGTCCTCGTAGTACGCGAGGATGTCGTCGTTTATCGTCGGCCGCACCGACTCCATGGCGCGCCGGAAGTGCTTCATCTCGACCTCCTCGGCGTCGTCGTCGTCGCGCAGGGCCTCGATGGCGGCCTCGCGGGCGATCCCCTCCAGGTCGGAGCCGACGTAGCCGTCAGTGATCTCGGCGACCTCACGCAGGCTCACGTCGGGCGCGAGCGGCGTGTTCTCGGTGTGGATGTCGAGGATCTGCTCGCGGCCCTCCTGATCGGGCTGGCCGATCATCACGAGCCGGTCGAACCGGCCGGAGCGGAGCAGCGCGGGGTCGATCATGTCCGGGCGGTTCGTGGCGCCGATCACCATCACGTCGCCCATGTCTTCGAGGCCGTCGAGCTCCGTCAGGAGCTGATTAACGACGCGCTCGGAGACGTTGTTCCCCATCTCCTGGCCGCGCGAGGGCGCGAGGCTGTCGAGCTCGTCGAAGAAGATGATCGTCGGGCTCACCTGCCGGGCCTTCCGGAAGGTCTGCCGGATCGCCTTCTCAGACTCGCCGACCCACTTCGAGAGCAGCTGCGGCCCCCGCACCGAGATGAAGTTCGCGTTCGTCTCGTTGGCGACCGCCTTCGCCATCAGGGTCTTCCCCGTCCCGGGCGGGCCGTACAGCAGCACGCCCTTCGGCGCGTCGACGCCCATCCGGTCGAACTTCTCGGGAGAGGTGAGCGGCCACTCGACCGACTCCTGAACCTGCTGTTTGGCCTCTTCGAGTCCGCCGACGTTGTCCCAGGATATCTTCGGGAGCTCGACGAGCACCTCGCGCATCGCCGACGGCTCCACCTCGTTCAGCGCGCCCGAGAAGTCGTCGCGCTTGACGATCATCCGGTCGATGAGGCTCGGCGGCACCTCCTCCTCGTCTAAGTCGATCTCGGGGAGGTAGCGCCGGAGCGCTTTCATCGCGGCCTCCTTCGTGAGGCTCTCGATGTCGGCGCCGACGAAGCCGTGCGTCTCGTCGGCGAGGTGGTCGAGGCTCACGTCGTCCGAGAGCGGCATCCCGCGGGTGTGGATCTGGAGGATCTCCTTGCGGCCGACCTCGTCCGGGACGCCGATCTCGATCTCGCGGTCGAAGCGCCCGGGGCGGCGGAGCGCGGGGTCGACGCTGTCGACACGGTTCGTCGCGCCGATGACGATCACCTGCCCGCGGGTCTCCAGCCCGTCCATCATCGTCAGCAGCTGCGCGACGACGCGGCGCTCGACCTCGCCGGTGACGTCCTCCCGTTTCGGCGCGATCGAGTCGAGCTCGTCGATGAAGATGATCGAGGGCGACTCCTCCTTCGCGTCCTCGAATATCTCCCTGAGCTGTTGTTCGGACTCGCCGTAGTACTTCGAGATGATCTCGGGGCCGGCGATCGAGAAGAACGACGCCGAAGTCTCGTTGGCGACCGCCTTCGCGAGCAGCGTCTTCCCGGTGCCGGGCGGGCCGTGGAGCAGGACGCCCTGCGGCGGCTCGATCCCGAGCTTCGAGAAGATCTGCGGGTGTTTCATCGGCAGCTCGACCATCTCGCGGACGCGCTGGATCTCCGACTGGAGGCCGCCGATGTCCTCGTACGTAATTCCGCCCCCGGTCTTCTCGAACCCGGAGATCGGCTCCTCGCGCAGCTCGACCTCGGTGTCCTCCGTGATGAGACAGACGCCATCGGGCTCCGTCTCGACTGCGATCAGCGGGATTGCCTGCCCGGGCGACCGCATGAACGGGTGGTTCGTCGACGACATCACGGGGACGATGTCGCGCTCGACGACCGGCCGCTTGAGGATCTGGCGTTTCACCATGCCGGCGGCGTCGGAGCCGAACTGGACGGACGCCTCCTCGGGCGGGGCCAAGACGAGCTTGTCGGCCTTCTCGGCCTCCGCCTTCCGGATGGTGACGCGCTCGCCGATGCCGACGTCCGCGTTCTGGCGGGTGAACCCGTCCACCCTGACGGTGTCGGTGTTCCAGTCCTGGCGGTCGGCGCGCCAGACCTTCGCCGCGGTGGTCTCCGCGCCCTCGATCTCGATGATGTCGCCGGGCGAGAGCTTCAGATGTAACAGGGTATCGGGGTCGAGTCGGGCGATGCCGCGCCCCGAGTCGTTCGGGTACGCCTTCGCCACTTCGAGTTGGACTTCGTTCATAGTTCCTCGCGGGGGATGGTCGTATCTGGACCCGGTCCGGGAATAAGCCTGTTGCCCGTGCCGCCGCTCCGCACCGATCTGTCGGCGGCCGCGGCAGGTTGTGTTATCATATAGCACGGTTAGGCGTCCGTTCTTAAAACCTCGTCGTAAGCGTGCGTTTTCGCCGTGGATCTGCGGCGGCCGCAACGGACGTTTTTTGCCCGTCCGAGGTGACTTTCGGCCGTGTTCGACTCCCTCTCCGGCCCAATGCGGTCCCTCCTCGCTCGGCTCGCCTTCCTCGTCGCCGGCGCGCTCGTCGGGGCGGCGCTGTACGCGCTCGGCGTCGCCGGGATTCTGGCCGTCCCGCTCGCGGTGGTGGCGCTGCTGGTGATCGGCGAACTGTACCTGTTCGCGGCCGGCCAGGGGGTGTAACTCGCCCGAGCCTCGCCGCCCGCCCGCGATCGAATCCGGAGGTATTTGTCCGGCAGTCGCGTCGGAACCAGCATGCGAACGCTCGTCTTCGACGGTCGGACCGGGGCCGCCGGCGACATGATCTGCGCCGCGCTGATCGCCGCCGGGGCGGACCCCGACGCGCTCGCCCCCGTGAGCGACGCGCTTCCGGTCCGGTACGCCGTCGGCGAGGTCGAGAAGAACGGGATCCGCGCGACGACGGTCGACGTCCTCGTCGATGACAGGACGGTCGAGACCGACGGAGACCACGGCCACGACCACGACCACGGCCACGACCACGACCACGGCCACGACCACGACCACGGCCACGACCACGACCACGGCCACGACCACGGCCACGGCCACGACCACGACCACGACCACGACAACGATCCGAGCACCTCCGGATCTGACGAACCGGCCGAGGGGGCCGGCGTCCACCGGAGCTACCGCGAAGTGGTCGATCTGGTCGAGTCGATGGGCCTTCCGCCGGCCGTCGAGTCGACCGCGCTCGACGCCTTCGAGCTGCTCGGCCGCGCCGAGGCGTCGGTCCACGGCACCGACCTCGACGAGACCCACTTCCACGAGGTCGGCGCGGACGACGCGATCGCCGACGTGGTCGGCGCCGCGCTGCTGCTCGCCGACCTCGGTCCCAAGCGAGTCGTCACGACGCCGGTCGCCGCCGGCGGGGGGACGGTCGAGATGAGCCACGGGACGTACCCCGTCCCGGCCCCGGCGACGACCGAGATCGCGAGCCGGGCCGGGTTCCGGATCGCCGGCGGGCCGATCGACCGCGAACTGCTCACGCCGACCGGCGCGGCGATACTGGGAGCGGTCGCCGACGGCTTCGACGCGGTCCCGGACCTCGCGGTCGAACGCGCGGGCTACGGCGCGGGCGACGCCGACTTCGAGCGCCACCCGAACGTCCTCCGCGCGCTCGTCGGCGACAGGAGAGAACCCGGACCTGACGGCGACCGCGAGAAACGCGACGATGACCGAGCCCGAGCCGGGCAGCCCGTCGACGGACGGCTCGCACACGACGACATCGCCGTCCTGGAGACGAACCTCGACGACGCCGCGCCGGAGGTGCTCGGCGGGCTTCAGGAGACGCTCTCGCGGGCCGGGGCGCGGGACGTGACGATCGTCCCGACGGCGATGAAGAAGTCGCGCCCGGGACACCTCGTGAAGGTGATCTGTAAGCCGGCGGACGCCGAGGCCGTCGCCGAGCGCCTCGCCCGCGAGACGGGGACGCTCGGGGTGCGCCAGTCCGGCGCGAGCCACCGCTGGATCGCCGACCGCGCGTTCGAGACGGCGACGCTCCGGGTCGACGGCGAGGACCACGAGGTCGACGTGAAGGTCGCCTCGACGACCGACGGGGAGGTGTACGACGTCAGCGGGGAGTACGACGACGCGGCCGCGGTCGCGGAGGCGACCGGCCTCCCGATCCGCGAGGTGCTTCGCCGCGTCGAAGCCGAGGTGCGGGAGCAGCTCCCGCGAGAATAGGCCGGGAGGTGACGCCCCGGCACCCCCGTCAGTCGGGGGGGTCGACCCGCTCGACGCGCTCGGGGTCGACGCCGAAGCCGTCGGCGAGGCGCTCGCGGACGCGATCGACGACGAACTCCTCGGCGTCCTCGTTGAGGCCCGCCTCCTCGCCGACCGCGAGGGTGGCGACCGCCTCGACCGTGGTGTCGTTGAGGCCGGGACGGAGGCCGGCGATCTCGATCTCCTCGACGCGGAGGCCGTCGATTCGCTCGATCTGTGCTCGTGCGCCGGCGACGAGGTCGCCGGTGGCCGCCTGCGAGACGCGGACGGTCACCGTGGCCTCGACCGACGGCGTGTGGATGGCTGCCGCCATACGCCCCCGCCGCGAGTCGAACGCGGTGCGGCCGGTCGGCCGCCCGGGGTCGCAACCCGGAACGCGACCGGTCCGCGGCCTCGAACGCGCCGGCGGCGAGGTCGCCGGCGGCAGCGCTCGCGAGGGCAACGGTCGTCCGGTTCGACCCGCGCGACGAACGCGGCGGCTGGAGAGAACGGGTGTGGTCCGTCCCGCGGGGAAACCTCCCCAGCCGACGCGCGTCACGCGGTCGGGCGGACGGACCGTGAGTTCGGAGCCGAATACCCGATCCCGATCCACCCGAGGGACGCGACGCTCACGGACCGCACGAGCGTCGGGAGGGTGGAACGGGTCATGGTCGGTCTCCGAGGCGCTGAATGCGCCGTCGTCCAATCCCAGTACCGGTTTCGTATTAAAATTATGTTAGTTATGCTACCTCATGACATGGCTAATTCGGTCCGGAAGCCGCCGATAATCCGCCGGAGCGGCCGCGGGCGACCCGTTCAGTCGCCCCCGAGACGACAGGCCTATGCCGGCCGCCCGACCAGTTGCGCGTAAGCAGTCACCGCCATGATCGAGCGAATTCACACGTCGGACGTCGAACCGGACGCGGACGAGGTCGCCATCGCCGGCCACGTCCACGAGATCCGCGACCTGGGGGGCCTCGTGTTCCTCATCGTGCGGGACCGCGAGGGGCTCATCCAGATCGTCTTCAAAGAGGAGCGCGAGCCGGAGCTGTTCGAGGCCGTTCAGGACGTCGGCGCCGAGGACGTTGTCCGCGTCGTCGGCGAACCGCTGGAGAGCGATCAGGCGCCCGGGGGCGTCGAGATCGCGCCGACCGAGTACGAGGTCATCGACGAGGCGGAGTCCCCGCTCCCGCTGGAGATCTCGAAGGACATCGAGGTCGACCTCTCGACCCGGCTCGACAACCGCGCGCTCGACCTCCGGAAGCCGGAGACGCTGGCGGTGTTCACTCTGCGCTCCGAGCTGATCACCGCGATGGAGGAGTGGTTCGAAGCCGAGGGGTACGTCGACATCAAGACGCCGCTGATCTCGAAGGGCGGCGCTGAGGGCGGCGCCGAGCTGTTCCCGATCCTCTACTACAACCAGGACGCGTTCCTCTCGCAGAGCCCCCAGCTGTACAAGCAGATGCTGATGGCCTCGGGCTACGAGGCCGTCTACGAGACGGGGACCGCGTTCCGCGCCGAGGACTTCGCCACCTCTCGCCACGTCTCCGAGATCGCGATGTTCGACGTGGAGCTGGCCTACATCGACGACCACGACGACGTGATGGACGTCCAAGAGGAGTCGCTGCGCTACGCGCTCCGCGAGGTCGCCGAGAACGCCGAGCGCGAACTCGACCTTCTCGACGTGGACCTGGAGGTCCCCGAGGACGACTTCCCGCGGATCACCTTCGACGAGGCGCTCGACATCCTCGAAACCGAGTTCGGCCACTTCCCCGACGACCCGACGGACCTCGACACGAAGGGCGAGAAGCTGCTCGGCGAGCACTTCGAGGAGCAGGGGCATCCGGCGTTCTTCGTCGTCGGCTACCCCGACGAGAAGTTCTACTACATGCAGGACGTGCCGGACGACGAGATCGCCTCCCGGAAGTTCGACCTCATCTACAAGGGCCAAGAGCTCTCCTCGGGCGGCCAGCGCGAACACGACGTCGAGCGCATGGTGGAGGTCATGGAGGCGGAGGGCGTCGAGACCGCGAACTTCGAGTTCTACATCGAGGCGCTGAGCTACGGCACGCCCCCCCACGGCGGCTACGGGCTCGGTATCGACCGCCTCGTCCAGAAAGTCGCCGACCTCGACAACATCAAGGAGGCGATCATGTTCCCGCGTGACCCCAACCGGCTGGAGCCGTAGTCGGTTCGAACGACGCCCACCCTACCCG
>NZ_SGTY01000023.1:0-41086 GCF_005435095.1 Halorubrum sp. CGM5_25_10-8B
CCCAGCGCGGAGTTCGATCTCGCTCCGCAAACGACAAGTCGATCCACGCGATACCTTCGCTGAGGCGGTCGAATTCTGGCATAGACACTCAGAAATCGTCCGCCTCATCCTCTAACTTAACGCGACCAACCAATGGTCCAGGAAGTTGAAGACCTCTCCCAGCGGCTGGAAGGGGTCTGAACAGGTAGACCCCGAGCGTACCGCGAGATGGATCGGGACCACCGAACAGTCGTTCACAAAGACAGGTGCGTATTGCCTGTCCGAGTCCACATCAATCAGTAGAATGTTTGTTTTCGCTTGTTCAATCGTGGCTGCGGAAGTTCCGAGGCCTGTCCAAGCAAGGGTTGGAACAGGCCGCTCATACATTCGGGACCATTAGATCGCTTAATCTCACAGGCGCATCTGTCGATATTACCATCGACTGCCTTGTTATGTGGGCTTTCCGTAGTTCTACAGGCGGAGCAGGTCGAGTGCCTCGGGACTTGATCCCGAGGCGGTTCACATAATGGCGATTGGTAGAGTGGCACGCTCACAGTGCCTATCGCTGAGGGCACACGATCAGTGTTCTGTCCCACGAATTCGCACACCTCAACACGAGGGAGGTGTCACCGGTCAAGCCGGCGCGTGAACGCGTAGACGAACAGCGCAATAAAGAACGCGCCAACGAAGCCTTCGAGACTGCTGATCACGGCAACCGCCTGCGTCGTGCCTTGTGGTGGCGAGCCGACGATGAAGGTAATGAAACTCTGAAAGCTGAAGAGTATCGACTCTGCGAGGGATGTTTCGGTCGCCCCAATGATGTCGTACAGGGCTGCGAACCCGATGACAGCACCCATCGAGGTGCCAATCACTCGCAGAGGGTATTCGCCATACCCGGTTACGAGGTTCAGTGTCAGATTCCGCATCCACGCCAAGCCGGTTCGGATACCGTCTCCTTGCCCCGATCTGACAAGATTACCTAGGTGTTTCCGGCGGTATGTCATTTCCCTGTAGTAGAAGTGGCCGGCCGACGCTGTATTCCCAACCTGTTTCGCACCGTTTTTCGCCTTGAGATAGGTTTCACGGAGGGCAGCCGGCGACGGAGTCTCCTCCTTGTCGCCAGGGAGTAGTGACGGATCAAAGACAGTGTGGATGCGCCACCCTGCGGCTTGCGGATCCATATCATCGCTCTCGAATTCGAACCCGTCAAAATTCGTCGACACCATCCGGATATGCTCGATGACGGGCTCGTCACGGGGCGTCGTCACGGCGACATCGCCTAACGTCGCCTTGTGGGCGTCGTACAGAATCGCTCCTTGGTCGGGTTGGCCGAGCTCACCGGCTTCAATCAGTGATCCAGAGAGGTCAACGTACTGGGTATCTGATTCAATCTTGTCTGGTGTCATCTCAAGCGTCTCTAGGGTTGCTCCAGAGAGGTCCATCGGGCCTGAGGTTGTGACGCCGGAAAAGTCAGTCGTGCGCTCAAACTCGGCATCGATGAAACTGTGCGGGCCATCAAACTGTGCGTTGATGAAGTCGGCGTCGTCGCCGAACTCTCCAAGCTTAAAGAACGCCTCGTCGTGGAACTGTGCCTGCGAGAACCGCACGTAGTTATTGAAGTCGACCCCCCGAAAGTACGCGTAGCCCTGAAAGTCAACGTCGCGGAAGTTCGCGTGCCGCCCAAACACGGTGTACCAAAAGTAGACGTCGTCGTGGAACGTCCCGTGTTTGATATTAACTGGCCGTTCAAACGTTGCGCCTCTAAATCGGGCCGGGCCGCGAAACTCAGCGTCACGCATCCCGACGAACCCGCTGAACTGCGCGTTCCGGAACCGTGAGGCGCCCTCAAACGTCGCATGGGAGAATCGAATCTGTTGGTGTACCCGTGTGTCAGTTAGGTCAACACCGGCGAGGGTTGCGTGAGCCAGGTTAATCCCATAGTTCGTCCCCGGATCAAGTGTTTCGCCAGCGATGTCGAACGACTCGAACGTCGCATCGATGAACTGGAGTTTCCGGCGTTTGGCGGTCCGTGAATCGATCTCTTGAGACGCTTCGATCCGGTGGAGGAACTCAGCTGTGACGTCAAGCTCTGGGGGCCGGTCTGCGACCGGGAGATGAAACGGGCACTTGTCGTGTCCGGGCACGACCTCATGGGGGCACGACCATGTGCCGTCTTCGACCCCAGGTACACCCTCATCGAGTAGCCAGCGGTTTCGATCGTCGCCGTCGTCACCACTTCGCGTATACTCACGAAAGTCAGGATACGCTGGCGAAATCGTGTGTGAGCATTGCGCACCCATTATCGGCTGTGTTCCGGTGTCGACATGAGTTCGTTCACACAGGTGAATCGGTGTTGGTTGCGTTGAGTACTGCGTTGCTGGAGTGGTTCGTTGACACCATTATTGAGTGTTGTGTCGGCGGGCATAACCAATCGGTCAGACTCGTCGAGTCGCCGACTCCGGGCTTACGCCGTGCCACAGGACCTGTGGATCGTCCCAATATCGGTGCTCATCGGTGCGGACGCCCGGGGGGTAGTCCTCTGTGAGACGGCTTAGTCGCTGATGTTGTCAATTAGTTCGTATTCCAGCCAGTCACAGCCTCAACGTAACGTACTTGCGCCAGCGCGTGGGTTTGTTGCCAGCCTTTGAGTGGCGATGCCGAACACCCCAGGCCAGAAACGACTCCCGGCGCCTGCGGGCGCTTGCCTTCCAGCACCGATGCCCGACTGTGACATCCTTTGACCATTGAACAGACAGGGGAACGACCTGCTTTGCCACGGTAGCGTTTGGATAAGGAATGAGGCGGCCAAAAGATCGAGTGGCTAATACTCAGTTTCGACCACCTCAGCGAGAATAGCGATTGTATCGAATTAGATTTCTGGAACGAGAGTCGGTACTCGAGTCAGCGATGAAGGTCGGTATCCGACTCCAATTGGCTAGACTATCAGTTTTTAATACCGTTTCTATTCTTAAGAGGCCGGGTGTCGATCGCCATCGGGCTACCGTCCATCGGTGGGTACAGAAGGCCAATCCACAGCCGACTGATGGTGCCAATCCCAATGACGTTGCGGTCGATGAGACCGTGATTCAGCTCAATTCTGAGTAGTATTGGCTACACGCTGCTGTCGATCTCAATACGAACCGTCTGCTCTCCGTGCGGCCATATCCGACGAGAACTAGCGCAGTCTCTTCGATGTTTCTTCAGAACTGCGTGAGAAACATTATATCGACGACGCAGTCTTTCTGGTTGACGGCGCGCTGTGGTTACACGCGGCCTGTCATCGTCACAGGCTTCGACTCCAGCACGTTACACATGGGAATCGCAATGCCGTTGAACGTATGTTTAGTGAGGTAAAATAGGGTGACGGGAGATTTGCTACAACATTTATTTCATGAATTCAGATCTGAATCACCCGAAGAAATGTGCCTGCGCATTGAACACCGAGAGTTCTACTAATTCAGGGAGACATTCGGATCGTCGTGCGAGATACAGCGCGCGAGTCGGTCAGCGCCATCAGCACCGTTTCACGACCACGCTATGCTCGTCTCAGCGGCGGGTACGCAAACCCAGCAATATTTGAACGTCGCCGGAGACAGCATGCTTGATGCCCTCCATTATCGATGAGACCGTGTTTGGCGAGCCCTCTAGAGGGCTTGGACTGGTTTTTCTCTGTGGCGCACTTCTGATAACCGGGCAGCAAGCGTACTACGTCATTCTAAAAGGGGCGACGCTCTACTATGCCACACTATTTATTGGTGCTGGGATGGCCCTCTCCGGCATTGCCGAGTCCTTGCCAAAATCTCGACGACGGGCTTCTGGTGCCCTGCGACTCACAGCGATCGCTGTACTGGCGGGTATTCTCGTGATCGGCTTCGTCAGGCCCGAGCTCCTCTTAGTGTGATTGAGCCGGTTGGGTTGAGTTCACCGCTCTTGTAAGGAGTTCATTCGCACGGAGGACTCATTGGGAGTGACCGAAAAGACAAGGGGTGAACTTGCTACACGCAACCTCTGTATCTCGCAAGACGTTCTTGACAGCATTAGGAGGGGTATAGTCCGAATCTGGTCTGTAAGTACCCTTTACTGAGCGATTCTGAAGGATTCTACACAAACTAGGACCCAGCAATATACTACCTTCTGAAAGTTCAAATAAAGCCACGGTCGGCTAAGGCTCCAGCATCAATACACCTGTCACCGATTATGGCTGCCGTCTGAGTCTTGCGGCATCGACTCTCTGTTCCGATAAAAACGAACGACTACGGTAGTGCCTGTGGTACCAGTAGACTGGAACTCAAGTTCAGCGCCCAGTTGGCTTACGGCCCAATTGACGAACCAGAGTCCGACACCCAGTCCGTGCTCAAGTTGTGTTTCGCTCGATTCGGTCAACAAGTCTCGCTCTCGGTCCGGGATCCCAGGACCATTGTCTGCGATGCGGAGCTGTGGGATATCATCAGCTGTCGTTTCGACCTCGATATCGACTCGTGCGGGGTCGTCTGAGTGAACAATAGCGTTCTCGACGAGTTCTGTCATAAGCCGTCGCACAACAGTTCGATAGGAGGTCAATTGTAGCCGCTCCGGAGCAGTGACTGAGATGCTGCTATCCGGGTAATCATCACGGGCCGTTGCGGCGACTTCGTGGGCGACCGCAGCAATATCGACCGTTGACGGGGCGCTAACGCTATCGGTCATAACTGCTTCAGCCTCTCGTGCTTTCCGGCTGACCGAGGCAAGCTCGCTGGCACTATTTTGAATCGCTGTCCGGTGCGTGTCGTCTTCTACGTGATCCGCATGCGCTAAGATCACGTCGAGTTTGTTCCGGGCGTTGTGTCGAAGCACGCGATTGAGTACTGAGAGCCGCTGTTCACGGGTTCGCTGATCGGTCACGTCCCGGAAGACAATTGTCCGCGCCACGGGCTCCCCGTCGCTGTCACTCGTGTCGCGTTCGACGTCGGAGACCGTGTACTGAAACTGACGTCGGCCCTTTGTCGTTTGGAGCGAGACAACCTCAGTTGTACCAGCTGATAGATTTGTCACATCGAATCCGTCTACGGCCGCGCTGACTGGTGTCCCGATCACGTCTCGTGTCGCCCACCCGAACAAGCCTTCAGCTGTCACGTTGGCATCGAGGATATTTGCTTCCCAGTCGACAACGACAACCGCCTCCTGGAGCGATTCGACGACGCGTGACCGCGCGACATAATCTGCTTTCGGGAACCCCGTCAATACCGGATAGCGTTGAATCGCAACGGTAAGTAACACTCCCGAAACTAACAACCCGCCAGTGACTCCGTCGATGATCAAACTCCCGTCAAGCCAGCCCCCGATAATGTATGGTGCTGAGATTGCTCCTAGCTGGATCCCAACCTGTGTTCTTGAAACACGGCCGTGGTTCCAGCCGTACCTGAGGAAGAGAAACGCCGCGTAGGCGTAAATTATGAACAATAATAACAGTTCAGTACCGACGAGTGACGCGAGTGAGCGACGGATCTCCTCCCGCGTTGGGTCACCCTCGAACGTGGCTGCTGCCCCAATCAGCGGGAGCGCAAGGAGAACAAACAAGCCCCCTCGGAGGGAAGTAAAGCCTGTCTCTCGGCCGATATACCCAAGGACATAGACCAGCCATATCGCGGGGAGAAACACGACCGGGACAACCTGCGCGATAGCAGCCAAATTCGATCCGACCCCCCATGCGTTCGGAAATTCAGAGATCAGCGAGAGCAGTGCCCATAGTAACAGACTGCCGCTCATGAGCGCAAAGGGGACCGCATTTGGGGGGGACCGATCCTTCGCAGTTTGCCACGTTACCCACGCCAGGAGGCCTACGGCAACGAGATCAACGGCAAGTGAGGGTCCTAATGAGAGCAGCATTGGTGGAGGGGATTCGCTTTCGGATTTTTAGATGGAACAGCGTTGAACCGCTGGGCAGTTACTGATGTCATTGCGCTCACTCACGCTGGTTGTTCAAGCGATTCATCCATAATTTCATCATACCCGTTACTGGCCCGGAAACACAGATATGTCGAGTGGTATAGCCGGCTGTGAACTACCCTACCCAACTCGCTCACGGCGCTGCCGTTCGCTTCGTTGAGCGTAGGGCTTTCGCGTGGACTCCCGTTCTGGCCATCGCTGGCAGGCTCGTAATCCCCGTTCACGTTCAATCTCCCGCGATTCAAGCGCACGTTTACGGGTGCGCCTCCGCCCGACGACGTTTGCCCCGAGCGGAGATGCTTCAGGCCGATGTTCTTTGCCGCGTTGTAGTCGGCGTGGGGTGAGTATCCGCACTTGAGACACTCAAACACGTCCGGTTCGTTCGAGGCGGGGCGGTTATCCTCGTGAGTGAACCCGCACTTGGAACACCGCTGGCTCGTGTACGCGGGACTCACCTGTTCGACCGAGATACCGACCATTTCGGCTTTGTACTCCACATACGCGCACAGCCGGCGGGAGGCCCATACGTGGAATGTCTTGGCATTCGACATTCGGTCACGAATCCCAGTCAGGTTCTCGAACGCGATCACGTCACAGTCGTGTTCGACGGCTTCCGCGACGAGTTCTTTCGAGACGGTGTGTAAGAAGTGGTCATAGCGCCCCGTCTCGGTACGTCCAACCGACTGGATGGGTTCGTGGGCGGCCCGGGTTCCACATCGTTGGAACGACCCGCGCCGCTTTTCAAACTCGCGGTGCCAGTGGTTCAGCTCTGCCCCGTTCCAGAACGTGCCCGTGGAGGTGACGGCGACGTTTTCGATGCCGAGGTCAACGCCGAGGACTGTGTTGTGCCCGTCGTTACCGTCATCGGCAGTCTCGAACTCCGCGTCCGCCTTTGTGCGGGCGTGAAGGTGGAACTCATCGTCGCGGTAGTGTAGTTCTGCGCCCGTCACGTCGTAGTCGTCGTTGAACAGAAACTCTGAATGAGGCGTCTCGCGATCCCCGTCGGGGAGAACATATCTGGCGGTGATACGTCCCGCAACGGTCGAGAGCGTCGCGTGGTCGTCGTTGAACGTCGCACATCGCTTGTCGTAGACGAGCGTCGGGGCGGAGAAGTGCGGCTTTCCCGCGTAGTCACCCTGTTTCCAGCGTGCGACAACGCTCTGGACGGCGTCGGCGGCCTTGTTGCGAGCGTCCTGGACGAGATTCGCTTGGAGCCTCGTTTTGGCCCGCACGTCGTCGTAGGTTTCACGCTGGAGTTGGGCTTTGCTCGTCGTCTTGTACTCACCTTGCCAGGCGTGGTCAACGACGTAGTTGGCGGCCCACAGAAACTCGGAGATGGTTTCGTGGAGGAGGGCGGCGTCGCTGTCGGCCACGTCGAGTTTGACGGGGACCGTACGACGTACCTCCATCCGTAATTCAGACGTTACGCTAAGTCTTTATGACAATACTGTTTTTGGAGGATAGTTAGCCACGTGTAGAACGTGATAATGACGGAATCATGTCGGTTCCCTTCCCGACCTACTCACTCTCTCCGGTCGCTCCTTGAGGTCGGGGGCTCCACCTTGAATTACGCTGACTGCTGTTGCTGCTGTTGAAACACTCCGTTCAGGCTTATTGGTTCCAATAAAAACAATCAGGTGAAATGCAGTTTACTCTCCGTGGGGTGGCTGTCACGGTTACGCCGCTGATCCTTCTCGCGCTCATTCTCGGACTCGGCATCGCTGGGTATGGAGGATATGACTACGTCCAGCAGTCGGACGCTGTTGACGATGCTGTCGCTGTCGAAACAACTGTTGTTGGCACCGATATCAGCAGATCTGATGGGCGTCGCTTCTACTACCGCATCTCAGTTGAGCACACCTACGAATATCAGGGGCGTGAATATACGAGCAAACAGGTGTTCCCAGGCTCAACGCGGCCGATATACACCGTCCGGAGTGACGCTCAACGTAGTATTGAGCCATATGAGCCGAATGAGACAGCGACAGCCTACGTTACCCCCGACAACCCTAGTGGAGCGTTTCTCAAGCGACAAACGGTATTTGCTCCATTCAGATTCATTGGTTTTGGGAGTCTTCTGGCGCTCTTGACAGCACTTCATGCGATTGGGGCGCGTAATCCTGGCCAAAATGTAGGGATCAGTCAAACAACTGGGCGCGAGCCAACTCGATATGACACGGTGTTCGGGTTTAATCGAGACACACTGTCTCGAGTTAGTAAGCGTCTCATGTTGTTTACACCAGCTGTGTTTTTCGTTTCTCTCGTGACTATAGTGGTACTTCTGTTGAACTCAGAGGGGTCATCAATACAGGTCAGTGTGGCTGATCCAGTCGGATTCGCGTTCCTTGCGGCGCTTCTATCTGGTTTAGGATTTGTCTTTGGGCTTACACTATATGGCATTTGGTCATTTACCGAATACAGACGACTGCGTGAACGTATTCCAGACCCACGGCCACCGAGTCCGTTCCGACATCCGTCTCGCCTCGTTACAATCATGTACTCCCGAGACGAACTCAACGCCTATGGCCGTCGAGTGAAACTGACCGGCTTCGTGTTCACACTCATCGTGTTCCTCATCGGTGTCGTCGGGTTCGTGCTCGTGACGGCGTCGTAATAAAAAAAAGAATTAGCTCGATCGGTACAACGAGAGGAGAGAGGATATAAATAGGAATGTACCGACGGCGATTAATGCGGCCCCTATTCGTGTTGACTCTGTAATTTTTGTCGCTCCGACTACCGTCATCGCGATCCCGACCACACTCAGCAGAACCTTCCATACCGCGTTTGGGACCAACTCCAGCAATAGTTCAAAAATGAACTCTAAGATATCATCTATCATGTCTATTAATCACCACGACGGTGCCTAGTCCGTCAGTTGGCAATAGTGCTAGGTGGTAGATCCAGTTGCTTGTTTTTAACTCTGTGTTCACCATTTCAACCTCTCGGCTCTGTTGAAATTCTTAGCAGTTGGTACAAACGGGCTGTTAAATACAGGGCGCGAGTCTGTCACCCATCTACAGACTGGGTGGTATGACGGTTGTACAACCACCATGGAATATGGAGTACCATTGCTAAGAGAACTGCCACGCCAAGCTCCAAGAGAACTCCATCAGTAACTTGGGACGCAAGAAAGACTGCAGTGCCAGCTATGACGGCAGTTATGATCCGACTCGGATTCCAATTAAGGAGGGCAGACTGAAGCGCGGACATTACTTCCTCAGTCGAAAGCTACGAACATATGTGTTCTGGAAGTTTGGGTTCGGTATGATAACTATTCCAATGGTCGTAATTCAGAGTGTGAAACGGTGACTTGGATTTTTATTAATATGGAAGAATTCATTGACTGATGCGATCAGCGTTGAGTTCATCAGTTTCGATACAAGGAACCAGTAGTACCAATATTGAATTGTTCGTTACACTAGGACTCATTATTTTGATTTTTGCCGGATTGTGGAAAGTATTTGAGAAAGCTGGGAAACCGGGCTGGGCTGCGATTATTCCGATATACAACCTCTACGTCTTAGTCAAGGTGAGCGGAAACGCATGGTATTGGTTTGCTCTGTTCTTCGTCCCGGTGATCAATTTCTTCGCCACGCTGAAAGTTAGTATCGATGTCGCTGGCAAATTCAATAAGGGGATTCTGTTCGGCCTCGGACTCACGTTTATTTCATTCGTCTTCTATCCGCTTCTCGGATTCGGTGGCTACCAGTATAACGATGCCACTAGCTCAACGGAGAGCATGGCCTAACACTCAAAAATCTCATTTAGGCCCAACTGCGCCGTGTTTCTCCCGATGAAACGCTGCTACGGGCTTGATACTATTCCCAGTATTAGATACAGGTAGCCGCCGGCCGGAGGCGGTCTTGAACAAATATCCGGTCGCTGGGCCTCTCCCATCGCTCACCTCCCCCCAACGGATGGGAGGCTCACCTACTCCCCCCGCGACGCTTCATTGATCACCCTCCGCTGGAAGGACGGCCCTCCACCCCGTCCACCAGTACTATCATTCGTCAAGTAGATGTATCTAGTACCGACACACCACCAATAGAGGTTAGTGTCCCAAATTGGTGGAACCGCAGCCTAACACTGGAGGGCCAACAGCATTAGTTATTGCTGATCTGGTAGATTATAAGTCCGACGAGCGGAATCACAGTGAACAGAAATACGAAGACACCCGCTGCTGCGCCGCCCTCAAACTGAGCAGCTATCACCAACGCAATCAGTGAGACGACTCCGAACAGAGTCATCGACACAAGCGACATACGGGGTGCTGTACTGTCTAACCGCAGCAGTTCGATACTAACTTCCACCATAGTGTCTGGCCCGTTTGTATTCGCATTCCAATTGGCACCAGCGTCATTGTCAGCGGTACTCACGTCGACAAGAGAGTCCGTGATTGGGGTGGTATCTTCGAGTCGTGGTAGCTTGGTCGGTCTGTCACCGCGGTCAACAAGTACCGTCGAGGTGTCTAACCACCTGTCGACGGCGTCACGTTCGATTCGGACCTCATGATCAGCTAGCGATTCGTACCGCCAAAGAGGGGTTTGAAACAGGGTATCAGTCGCAACAATGGTGTCCGAATCTAGCCGGTATTCAACACCAGCGTACCGGATCCAGTAGTCGAGATGGATGAGACCAAGCGGGACGCCGGTCCCAAGAAGCATGATGCCACCCGCTATTTGGGTAGCACCATCAAATACAGCAAGTGATGCGGCGAGAAAGGCGAGTGGTGTCAGCAACCATAGTCCAGGGTGTGTCCGGAAATGTGAGGCCGTAGGCAGTAGCCGTCCCGACAGCGACGGCCGCAAAACTGTGGGATTTCCTGATAGCGTTGTCTCAATTGTCTCACGCTCCGGGGGACTGTATGCGTCTCCACGACCGACAAGTGACCACAATCCCGCACCGAGACGGCCATCGTAGTAGTATTCTGCGAGATCGGTGAGGAGCCTAATTGAGACTACCACTGCGACGAGTGGTCCCGTCGCAACCCGTTCAACCGCACGAGAGGTCTCTCCACCCCCGCCGTTAGAGACAACCAGAGCTGCGGTGAGCAGCGCGATGATGCTCGCGAGGAGTACTGTTGCGCCTTCCGTGACGACACTCTGAAGAGCGGTTGCGACGTTGTGATCTTGGTAATCACCATCTCGAAAGTACGTAGTGGCTGTTCGCCATCCTGCTGCGATGAAAATTCCAAACGCACCAGCGATAAGCCACGACGAGATGTTGGCATCCGGATTCACATTTGCTACGGGGCCGACAACTAATGCCCCGACGAATAGCCACAGTCCGATGAGGATCGGTACCACGAACAAAAGTGTCGGAATCGTCAGTAGTCGGACGTTAGCACCGATCAGCGGGACTGAAATAGAGGTCTTTTTTGTGGCAATCGCCCCCAACAGGATTGGATCCCCATTCCGTTCCATTGGCCGCCCGGCAAACGTCGCTCGAACAACCGCCCAAAAACAGACAACACCGAACTCAAGCCAATATAAGGTCAGCAGTTCTAAAACCGATAGGTTGAACACAACAATCCCGACAACCGGAACCAGATTCGCCACAAGGAGGGCCGATAGTTCGGGATCCGGGAGGCGACTATCCCCCGTATTGTGAGTTGTGGCTGCTGAGCTCATCTACGGATGTGGTGACAAAGCGACCCGCTGCGCGTACCCTGGGCGTGGAACACAGACCCCTCAGGATCAATCACAGTTCTGTCTCGTGACTTTTGAACAGATGCTGTGGAGGGCATTCATGTACCTAACCGGTAGCGGATATAATAGTAGTAAGCCATTGTTGCTCGAGTCAGTGTTGATCACTGAGTACGGATTTATATCGACTGAGAGTACTCCCAATTGAAGTGAGGATGACAAAGGCCCCAACCACGACGAGCAGCCCTCCGAGGATCGGCTCAGATGAATAATAAAGCAGCCAGCCTATCGCAATGTTGGTACTGGCCAGTCCGATCGGATAGAGTGTCTGTTGTAAGTACATGGCTCTCAACGCTATTGTTACTGAGTTGCCACAGGTAGCACTGAAATATCTGTACCGAGGGGGCGACAAGCAGCGTGATTTCCGGAACTAGCTCCTAAATGACCTCTCAATCGTCGAATTGAGTGTTCTGTTCCCGACAACAGCCTGTCGAGGGCTCTTTCGCGCCAGTGCTCACAGATGCTGAGTTCGGGTTGCTCGTAGAACCCGTGCCTCACTGGGATTGAATACTGAAATACGCGCACCATCGTCTTCTGTAGTATCTGTGCGCTGGTTCTCCCTGTAACCAAGAGCTGATAATACAGACCCGACGAGAAGTACCGGTCTAAGCATACAGAGTGACGTGTTCCCTCTGCTGATATCATGGGATCCCCCTGATCACTATGTTACTCCCGTTGATTCGGGTGGTTGAGGATCTAAGCTTTGTGGACTGTCGATCTCTGGCTCTGCCACGAAGCCGTTACTCGTGCCCAAAGGGGATATTAGAATACGAATACATTTTTCAAAATAGAACGACAAAATTCTTGGCCATAATTAGTTTTACCAATGTCGCGTTAAAGACAGGTCGAAATTGGCCGGGGGGCTTCGCTGTCTCCTATATCTCACACCGAGCTTAATCCGACCGGCTAGTGACCGCCTAGCGCGACGGTCCGTGGCGCAATACCTCTACTTTCCGGGTACAAACTCTCCTTTGTGCCCGGAAAGTCCGCCTCTGTGAACGCAAGATTCTCGGCGCTGCTTTACCGGTTGCTACGCTAGGCGGGTGTGTGGACATGACGTCACAACTACGCGAAATTGTACGCACGGAACTGTTACGAAGTATCGTCTGGTTCGGAGCCGGACTCGTCGGCTGGCCGCTAGTGACGATGGAAGTCAGTTGGCTCAACCCGACACCCCTGACGGTCTTCGGACTTCCCGTGATCACCTGGGCCGTGTTGACGGCAAGTGCTATCGGAGTCCGGAGCGTGACCGAATCGGATCTTTGTGTCCAGACGACAGGCGGAATATCCGTGAGCCTCGCCCTCGGGATCATGCTCGGGGGTGTCGCCGCGGTGTATCTCGTCACAAGAGGTGGTTACTCCGCTCAGTGGATCACGCTCAGTTACGTCGCGGTCGCGGCCGTGACTTCCCTCTGGTACTGGTACGTTCACCCGACGGACAGGGGCTCGACAGCGACTACCTGACGCTTCGGGCCAGTCTCAGGGTCTCCGAAGCAGTTTCAATTGCTGAAACAGCACCGCACCGCCCTGTGGCCCCAACAGAGCAAAACATACAATTTGACTCGATAAGATGTTGTGCGTGACTGACTGATAACACATGGCCCTCCCACCTTGGATAACAGAAAAGCTGCCTCAGGACAAGCGGGTAAACACCAAACTCACCCGCCGCCACGTCGTCGAAACGATGTATCGAGCAGATCGGCCGTTCTTTTCGCTCCAGCAAATCCAACAGCAGATCAAGCCAGACGTCTCTAAGGTGACGCTCCGGAACCGGTTAACAGAACTCGAGGAAAACGGAGTCGTCACGACGGAGTCATTCGCTGATTCACTAACCTTGTATTATCTCAACCACCCTGAGTCGGAGTGGCCGCTATCGCCGGAAGGAAAACAAGCGCTGACAGCCGACAAGACTACTTCGACGCATCCCCTCCGCGAATTCCTTAACCACCCACGCGTCCGTTCAATCTTCCGCGAAGAGCTCTTTCGGAGCATTGGCTGGGTGGCACTCGGGATAGTCGGGTGGCCAATACTGCTCAGTGAGTCTCCACAGTTACCGGTCAATATATGGACCGTGTTCGGGCTCCCAGTCTTGACCTGGGCGACACTTACTGTGGCGATGGTCAGCGTCCGGCTGCTGACAGGGAGCGACATTCAAGTTCAGTCACAGGAGGGATTACATGTCGTCTCACTATGTGGGATTCTATTAGCCGGATTCTGGGTAGCGTTCGCGATTTTTATTTTGAACTGGCCGCCACTGCCGACAGTCGGTGTGTATCTGCTTGCGACAGTTTCCTACTTGATCGTTTATAAACGGGTTGTCCTACCGGAAACTAATCTTCCGGTCACCACGTGATCTCTCGCCGACGCTGCTCGCGCTGGCGACGTACAGTAACTGACTGCCTTCAATATTGGCGACAGACCGTTTGAGACCCAATGTGAACTCTCTTATTCTCCGGTCACAGGCTCACTATCATCTCTGGTGGGCGCCACCGTGGCGCGGATTTCACGGACAAGGCTGAGGACAGATTCCCACTGCTCTCGAGACCCGGGGATTGCGTACTCTTCATTACCCATGTACTCCGCGAGCGTCGTCTGGACGTTCTTCGGGTTATCAACCCGCCGAAACTCTAGGTCGCGTCCTCCGGCGACCTCAACGGACACTCTCCCTTGACATCCTCCCCCGCCTGAAGGCGGAGGAATCCCACGGCACCGCGCCGCTGGTTTGGGATATTAGGGTTTACAGTCTACCACTTGATCCCGCGGTTGGAATCCGCTGGACAAGTCATATAGGTAGACTCCGGGCTGTGCCAACCAGCCGGTACTCCTATCCTCGTCCAAACTGGCCGAAGACTCGGAGTTACTTCCGTTCATGTTGAGACGGATGTTCTCCGCCCCATTCACGTCAGCGTTGAACGCCGCATCACACTCCTCGCAGACGTATAGACCGCGCTCAACACGCTGACTACCATCTTCTCTCCCACACATACAACACGTCTTGCTCGTGTCGCGCTCGGACACTTCTACGACCTTGATTCCTTCCACTTTCGCCTTGTATTCGAGCAGGTCCGTGAAGCGGTCGAACGCCCACCCGTACAAGTCGAGGTTCCCGTGCCGACCCCAGTTCTTTGAGCTACCATCTTCGTCCTCTCGGATACCCCCCAAGTCCCCCACGTTGATACGACCAACTTGGTTTTCAACACACCGTTGAACGATATGTTTGGCGAGACTGTGGAAGAAGTGAGTGCGCCGCTCCGACCATTTCGCGTGTAGACGGGTGGCTTCTTCGCCACCTGAGTCGTCGCACTTGGCGATCTCTTTTGGGAAGTAGT
Source organism: Halorubrum sp. CGM5_25_10-8B (assembly GCF_005435095.1). Classification (NCBI taxonomy): domain Archaea; kingdom Methanobacteriati; phylum Methanobacteriota; class Halobacteria; order Halobacteriales; family Haloferacaceae; genus Halorubrum; species Halorubrum sp. CGM5_25_10-8B. The sequence continues at coordinate 14,939 of NZ_SGTY01000023.1, forward strand.
AGCCGTCCTGTTTCAGCCGGTTGCCGGGGTAGAGGTCAGCTTCCTCGGTACTGTACGCAACCGTGGCAAAGTTACAGATACCGAGGTCAATACCTGCCGTCTCGGTGCCGGGAGCGTCAGGAGTCTCAACTTCGTCTTTACAGACGAGGTGTAGTTCCCATTGCCGTTTGAGTTGTCGTGGACGGCGCGAACCTGTTGTAGATTTTCGACGGTGACGCCGGGTGTGGTTTCGTACTCAACGAGGATGTACTCTCTCGCTCGGGGGTACTCCTTGTGATTTCGACCTTTTGAGAGGCGAACCCGATCGTTCTTTGAGTCGTGACGGATGCCTTTCTGTTTCCACGTCACCGTGCTACGCGGGTGTTCTTCGTGGACGCGACGACCCTGTTGGTCGTAGTAGTTTTCTTTGCGGTAGCCGGGTGGGTTATCTCTGTCATCATCGGAGCCGTACCACGAGTTGAAGGCTTCAGCGAGTTCCTCCAGAACGCGCTGACTGGACTGACTGTGCAGTCCTTTGTACTTGTTGTGGGTCTTCAACTCGTCTTTGAGGTCTCCGTGATCGGGGATTTCACCTGTTTCATCCCATACTTCGCGGGAATAGTAGTTAGCGACGTTCCAGAGCTTGCTGGCTGACCACCCGTGCCTGTCAAGCGACTCCACTACCTGACCGTGGTTGAGAATTTTCGCTTGGTGGGTGCGGTGGACTTCCAGCATCTGAAACGTTCTATAACAAGTTATAGTTAGGTCGTCAATAAAAGATCTGGCTGAGAACAGTAGAATATCCAAGCTTGCTATCGATAGCAGGGTGTGTCAGAGTTGTCGGATTCATCCCGCGCCTGAAGGCGCGTGTATTCTCCTTGTATTCTATAATATCCCTGCCCGAACTCGGTAGTTAGTGTATCGTGTGTCTCTGATGAGATAGTGACCGATGCGTCATCGACGGCCCCCTCAACGTGCTCTGGATCGAAGCCACCGAATACCTCGTTTTGCTCACGGTCGAACTGGAGTCCGAGGACCTCGGTCCAAACAGAGGAGTCCGCTTGAGTGAGTTCGACTTCCACTGCCTTCTGCTAGACCAGCCCACTCGCTGACTGTATTATCTCCGGTGTCGGCGTACTCTGCGTGTCGTTCGATGAGTCAATTGCTCCACATCCTACAAGGGAGGCGACACTTCCGGTTGTACAGAGAGAAAGGAATCGACGACGCGAGGAGGGAAGACCCATAGCGAACCGGAATATGATTATAAGTGTATGTTTTCCATCGTGAATTTGAACCGATAGACTCGCAGTTCTCACCGACCGGCTGTTTCAGGCGAGAATATATCTGAAGAATAGGATTTCAACAGAGCCTTGTGACTCAGAACCTGTTCAACACAGCACTCTGGAGAGGATTCGAATAAAGCTACAAAAGAAACCACGCCCGCTACTCGGCGAAATCAAGAATGAACAGCCACGCGGCTACGATCGCCTCTTCAGGTGGAACATCCTCCGTCTCAAGCTCGTTCATAAGGCCCGCAATACACGTGTCCCAATTGTGCTCGCCGGACACGTCTTCAAACGCGCTCTGGACCACGTGGCCGATGCGAATGAGGTCCGTCTGGAAATCCTCTCCGACGGGCGGGTGTTCATTAGCCCCTTCGACCGTGGTCGAATTCGCGTGATTATCGATGGACATCCAATTAGACCCAACGGTGACACCCACATCTGACCGTCGTAGACCGTATGTTACGTTCCATTTATGTATAGGAACCGCCCGGTCTCGCGTATGTGTCCGCTAGGACGAAAACAACTCGAGATTTTATATAAAACCGACATCTCAAAGCACCTTCGTTAACTCCCCTAGCAAAGGGCGACAATGACGAGACGTCATGGCGACCGACGGAGACCAGACGAACGCGAACGAGGCGGAACAGTCCGATAACGACCAGCTCAGTTTCCAAGAGGAAATCGAGATCAAGCGCCAGATGGACGCCATCGAGCGCGAGGCGGAATCGCTCAGTGGGTTCCAGAAATTTGTCCGTATCAAGAGCAACCGGGATCCGGACGCCACCGAGGAATTCCACGGTCAGATGGTGACGTTCATTGGCCAGCAACTCGAAGAAACAGACGAACTGGGCATCACTGAGATCAGCGCCGCGCTGTGGAACGAACTACTCCGCATCGAGCAGAAGGCTCAGAAGTCTAGTGAGGAGCAGCCGTCTGAAAAGACCCAAGTTGACTCGCAGGGGTCCTCGGAGCCGGCACCGGACGCGATTGAGTCCACGTCGGCGAGCACGGAGCCGACGCACGATCCAGCGTTCCAGTAGATCTCGACCGCTTCCGTGGCGAAACCGCCCGGAACGCGGATCGTCGAACGCCTTCGCCCCACGACGTTTCCCAAAGAGTACTGGGGACAGGGTCGGCGGCTAAATCCACTCTGGATAAACTTTACGTATTCTCCTCTCGACGTGAGGACCATGCGAAATCACATCTCAACGACACTTGGGGTGGCTGGATGAACGAACACGAGACATTCGAGATCCACCGTCGATCAACCGCACAGAACCCCGGACAGGGAGACCAGAACCTACGCGGTCAACAGACAGCTTAGTCATGGGTGAAAATGCAATTATCCCGGAGTGGTGGACCGAGTTCAGCCAGATTGTACTCAGCAGTCCCAAACTGACGCAGGTCGTCATCGAGATGGTCGAAAGCGAGGGGACTGCGTTTCTGGCTGAGCAGTTAGCTACCGACGTGACAGAACGCCGCCAAGCTATTGACAGCGAAGGCGGCCTCCCAGCTGACGAGCGGTATGAACAGTCGACACTAAGCGCGGACCTCAAAGCAGCTCTCGAGCCGCTCGGAATCGTCATTCGCCCAGCGAAAACCGAGCGAGACGATCAGTCGATTATCTACGGTGTCGGCTGGATCCTGGACTATCTCGCGAAACAGGATCTCGAAGCTGGCAGGCCGGTCGAATGGTCCGGGAACGCACAGCAGGAGTCGATGATGGAGTACGTGCTTGACAACTCCCCCAGCGGGACGGTCAACTATCGCAATCCGGTCCCGCTCGAAGCGGTCATCTACACGTACACGAAGTCACACGCCACGCTGTCCGGTAAAGACGTCCACATCGAAGTCGGCGACCCCGGATCGTTCTCACAGAAGGCCACCGAATTCGCCGAAATACTCTACCGGGAGGATCACGTCGGACATCCGCTTCCGCGGTTCCCAGAACATCGCGACAAGGACCCGTTTAGCGACAATTACCACGACTACGCGATCGTCGGTGCAGTACACGACGTCGACCAGGTGAAGAACTTCGGTGACCTGAAGATCGATATCAAGTCCGAATTAAAGAACTGGGCCGCGGCCGCCATCGAACTTTACGTTCGTGATGACAGTGACGAGATCGACTCGCGGGCGGTCGAGGATGCCATCGCTGAGCGGGTGAACGAGTTTTCGAAATTTGAACGTGACACTATACATAGTCGATTCGGGACACGCGTCGTTCCGAACGACGACGCGATCGTGTTCGGTCTCTACTGTCGCCACGATGTAGCGACCGGTACTCATGAAGCCATCGAAGAGGTTCCGAGTGAGTAGTATCCAAACTGAGGACCCGAGAGTTAACCGAATAACTGCGAACGAAGACACCCAGACAACCCAGATACACCACACGCAATGACGAACCACAACATGAGCGTTAATTCGGAGCAGAAATCAGTCGAACAGCAGTGGAGAACATTACTGACGGATCGCGGCATTTCGGAATGGCAAGCAGAGGAGATCATCTCCGGACTCGAGGCACATCCACAGTTGCGAAGGCGGAATCCAGGTGTCGAAGAGGCTCGGAAATATCTCGGCAAGGCGATTCGGGACCATCCGTTCGAGACGTACGATGAGATCTCGGATCCAGAGTATATCCGCCGCGCAATGCTGGAGGTACTCGACGAGGGTGTGGACGGCAATCGCCAAGGGCCCCTCCCGTTGAAAGACGACAACACCCAGTACACACCTACAGAAACCGCGAGCATCTCACCTAACGAGGATGCCTTCGGGAGTATGACGGTGAGTTCAGAGCCGGTTCCTGCATTCAAATTTGAATCAGGAGGGGCGACTGCTGACGATGTTGACCAACTCAAACAGGATCTCGAACAGCTCACCGAGGAAACGGAGCTAACCCTCGATGATATAGCCGAATTCGTGGATACAAGCTACGAAGACGGCCATGATGCCATTGTTAGTCTGTTGGTGAACTCAGAAGTACATCTGAATGCACTGGAAGTAGCTCTGGAGGATCTTGGCATTCAAACCGCGGACTCTGACAAATAACGATGGAACAAACAGGCCGAGACGAGACTGTCGATGGACTACAGGCACCGAGTAGGAGCTTCATGCACAGTACCTCAGACGGGGAAATGCTCGCTCAAACAGCTCCTTCCACCAGCACGCTGAAGATCGAGGCGGAACCCATCAGGGGAGCGGATCTTCAGCGTGACCTACCGATGCTGAAGCTGGCGACGTTCGGTTTCCCCGAGGAGCTGATGCATGGCGAACGCCAGAAGTTCGGTCTTGCCCGGAACGTCCGACTGCTCAAGGCGGTCAGTCGAGCTCGATTCTACGAGTACCTCCGTGGCGACGTCTCGGCTAAAGAGACTGCGAACGATATCTACCTGTGCCAACTTGCCTGTGATGAGACTAACGAACGACGTCGTGATTTTCTTGAGACCGTAGACCAGTTCAGGATCCAATCGGTCGTAGATCGAGACTATCTGGAGGAGCACGCCCACTCATACGCGAGCACCTACGGACACCACAGCGACGACGTGCTTCGGGAGTTAGAGACCGAACAACGGCTTCTAAAAAAGAACATCGAGAACCAGTTGCTCTACGACGAGGTCTACAGGCCGTTAGAAGAAATTGCCGCTAGCTACGCGCCGAGTGTTGCGGAAGCAGTTGCACACGCTGCATTGGATATCCAAGCAGTGGTCCATCCACTTGATCAGTATATCCAGGACGACGTCCCGACGATCTCGACCGATGAAATCACGACAGAGCTGTTCCTAGAACGGTTTGAGCAGGCCCGCAGAGAGGTTGGGCGACTGAACGCGAGTCGGCCACTCTCAGAGATCGATCGCGTTGCCCTTCGACGTCGGTTGCTTCAAAAACTCCCGCCGAAAGGGCAAGGTTCGATCCATCCCGACCCACTACGAAGCGTACCGTTACTGGACCAGCCCACTGAATTGGTCGAAGACGATGAGACGATTCAGCAGGGTAAACAGAGTATGGACGAGGCCGATACGTTCGTTGATAGAATCCTCAACGGTGCGTTCAGGGTCGTTGGAAACCTCGGTGGCGTCGTCTATCCTGTCGGACAAGACAGCTCCAATGTACTCGTCAATCCGTGGGTTGCTGACACCACGATCGGAGAAATCTCCTATCAAAAACTTTGGCAACGAGAGTTCTTCGGCGACCACATCGTCACGAGCATCTGGGACGCATTGAAACACGAAGCGGCCCCGGAAGCGGTTTCAGTGAATTGCCCGTTCTGTGTAATATCGCCCTCGCTCCGGTGCGGCGACGGACTGGTCTGTGCGAGCGAGGACCTCCTCTTGGATATCAACAACCGTATCCCCGATTTAATGCGCGAACTATGGCAGATTAGAGCTCAATACGATGGCCCCCGCGAGACCACAGATTCGTCGGTAACTGGTAACTAACACGACACCGATTATGAATCCGAACGAAACCCCAGACGACGAGGACCAATCCACGAGCCAGTCCACGGAGCCGAATGGTTCCCGCCGCGACGGTGAGACAAATCCACCAGTAAGCTCTGTTTCGGGTACACCGAACGGACAACCACAGTACGAGAGCATCGAATTCGATCGCGATGTCCTCGAAGACGAATTCGGAACCGAATCCAGTCCGCAGCGAAGTGAGTTATCTCTTGAACCGACGGTCGGGACACCCGAGGATCAAGGCATCAAGAGTATCCAACAACAGCGGGACCGTGCCCGAGAATACAGAGAGACGGCTAAGGACACCCCGGAGAAAGTACTGCGAGCATCGGAAGAGGTTCGTAACCTACTCACCCTCCCAATCTCGGAGGAGAGACTTGTCCCGGAGCTAGAACGGAGACTACACGCCACACATGCCCTTTCTCTGTGTTTGGATAAAGAACCGCTCAAGTTCGTCCCCACGGAGTTGGCTGATAACCCACTAAACGTGGACGGCAATGCGCTGGCCGACGACATTTGTACGGTTCTAACTGAAGAGCGAGACCGACGGGGGTTCGGATCGGCCGAGTACACCGTCGGGAAGCCGCAACTCAACAAACAGATCGAGGCGAACCTCGTAAAACTTCTCGCGGATCTGGGTGTTGAAATGAGCGACGTCTTGGAGGACCGCTTTGATATGATAACACGGACCCTCCGGTCGTCGGACGCGGGTCTCCAAAAGCAGGGAGTGAGGGCGATCAGTGCGCTCGTTAAGGGTGAGGTCGAACTCACACTTGAGGCCATTGACGAATGCCAACGTGTACTCGCTAGCGGAGCGGACGAAATTCAACCAGCGATCCTCAACGTTCTCGCGAGGGTTGCGGAACAAGATTCGGATCTGGTCATCGACACGTTCGATGACGTTCACGACTTGTTGGTCAACTCGCCGTCCAAACGTGTCGTTCAACAGGCGCTCAATGTGCTACGGCCCCTCTCAAATGACCATCCAGAGGTGGTACTCGACTGTCTTTCGGTTCTCAACAGAGAACTTGATACCAACAGCCAGAGACGACCACTGGCTCTATTTGTGCTTCAGAATTTAGCCTCTGAGTACCCGGAACAAGTCGCAAAAGCGATTTCCCAGTCCCGCATTCGAAGGCTCGCGTTTGAGCGAACCGATCCGCGGACGATCGGTTCGGCCTTGCTTCTGATCGACCATATCGGGGAATACGCAGAACTACAATTCACACAAGACCAGAAAGATCGGCTCATCGAATATCTGACCAGTGATGAAAAAGCCATCTTCAAAGGGGCTAAATCGGTCGTGCTGTCCGGTGTCGGGGATGACCCCTATCTACTGAACCAGCTAATCTCACTCACGGAAAGCGAGGAGACGACAAAACAAGCGAGGGCAACGGAAACCCTCGCTACGATAGCCAACGTCTACCCGAACGACCTTCGATCATCTATCGATGACACCCGAATTACGGAGCTCATCTCTGAGGGGAACGAGGAGGTCTGTAAGCACGTGTTCGCTTTCCTCCATTTCCTCGTTGAACTCGACGAGGACAACATACCTGCGAACATCATGGACAGTATCGAATATTACCTCGTCAAGAACGAGGAGATTCCGGGAATGTTTTTTTCGCTTCTGGTGAACATAATTGAGGCGCAACCGAACCGGGTTCTCTCCTCTGATGTCCCAGGTATGCTCCCCGACCTCTTTGAAAAAGGTGACGTGACTACTCGACGGGGGTCCCTGAGAATGGTTTATGAGCTACTAAACAGTGCGCCAGAGGACGCAGAGAATCCCTTCGAAGTTTCGAAGATACGTGACCTCTTGTCCGCTGATGAAGAAACCATCCGCGACGCCGCAGCGCAACTCTTCGGGGCGACCGTTGCAACAGACCAATCATACCGCGAAGAGGTGTTTGGGAACGTCGGTGACTATCCACAAATTGACCTGATTCTCACTCACGCCGTGCTTGTGGACGAGGATCTCATCGATTCAGTCATATCCCTTCTCTCGGAGCAAGTCGATCAGTCGCGCATCATCGGGCTCCGAGCACTGAATCGGATTTGTACACACTCAGAATCCTCTGTTTCGCTCAGTGACCTCGATTGTCTGGAAGCGATCATCGACTGCTTTGAGTCCGACCAGGGCGTTGAGGCGGTGTCCCTGCTAGCTGCCTCTGTCAACGAAGACCCTGAACAGCTCTCACAAACGGGGATCACCTCCGAATTCGTCGACCGAATCACGGCAAACCCCTCAGAGGATATGCTGGCCAACATCGCAAAGGCGATGAATGCGTTCGCGAAGATCGAGGACGCAAATCTTGTCGCGACAGAGGGGTACGAGGAACTGATCGACGTTATTACAGACGCGAACACAGACACAGAGGGCGGCACGTCAGCTCTAAACTCAGCAGCGCTAGACGATCCCAACGTTCGACGTGATCTACAGGAACGGCTGACAGGGCCCGACACAGAGCAGGCAAATCTCAGCATATCAATTCTCGGGAACCTGATCGATGAACAGCCAGAGTCGGCCCTGGAAATTGATCTTATGACGTCGCTCTCCGAGGTGATTACGGAGCGACACGGTGATATCGGAGAATATGCCGGCCGGTTGCTTCTTTACCTGGCTGACGAGGACCTTTCCGCGCTTGATGATCCGGTCGTATACGAACCCATCATTGATCACCTCACCCAGGTTCCTGCCGATACACGAGAGATGTGTCTCCGTCTGCTCCTCAGGATAGCAGAAGAGAATCCTGAAGAGTTGACCGGAAGTGGACTCGATCAGCGCCTGTTGTCCCTGCTCTCGGAGGAATCTGTGTCCGTCCCCGGCCTCCTACTCCTCCGGGAACTCATCCAGTCAGTACCAACACACTGGATGCGCGAACAGTACCTCGCGAAGATCGCACGGACGATAGACCACGACAAGGTGGATATTCGAACGATTTCAGCACGTCTCATCGCGACCTACGCGAAAGAGGTGCCCGAGGAAACCTTGGAGTATGTCTCCGTCGGAGATCTCGTTAAAGTAGCACTTCACACCCGGAGTGATGAACAGAATTTGGACAATCTCTCGTATGCCATCTCCGAACTGGTGAGGAATGATCCCGCCCGTGTATACGAGGAGGAAACATTCGATGATCTCGTCACGTTCCTGTATCAGTGTCCTCCAGGTTCGGTGAAACAGGTCTCCCGAACGGTTCAGAGTCTCATTATGGAAAACGAGGACGCTGCAGCCAGTACGCTTGAGTACTACACTCAGAATTGTGCCGACGCAGCCGTTGAGGTCGAGAGCTTCTCGACTCAGACAGGGTCCCCCGAAAGTCGGCAAGACACGATCGATAAACTACTCTCTCTTCTGGAACCAGAGAACGCGAGCGTTCAGAGTGTTGTTACATTAAGCTTGTGCCACACTCTTCGAGTCAACGATCATTCCATCGGCCTGCTCAAGCCGGCGATGACAGATACAGAGGGCCGACTCCAGTTGTCACTCGTCGATGCGGTCGGATACGTCACAGAGTCTAATCCGGAGGCCACGATCGGCTTGGAAGGAGCATTAGAAGGGATCTTTATCAGCGAGGCCAATGAGAAGGTGCGCAGCTCCTGCCTCGAGACGCTCAGGGTTCTGGCGGTCAATAATCCGAACGTCATCCACGACGCGGGTATTCACCAAACCGTTCTCGATCAGCTCTCCGGTGATGTTTCCGAGCAACTACGAAGGGTCGCGCTTCTGCTCGTTCAACAAATCGCTCTGGACTATCCGGAGAGCTTCGACGGATTCGACCTAACGACGACGTTGCTCGAGCTGGTCGACGAAATTGATGCCGAGGACAACCAGCAGACTGAAACGCTCGCATCCATCATCACGCCCGTTGCGCTCGTGGACTCTGGGGCGCTCACACCAATCATCGACGACCCTCTTGGGGAACGCTCTCCGCCTTCGCTTGGGGTGCTACTGGCCCACGTCATCAGTGTCGACGACAGTATATTAGAACAACTGTTGTCTCGATTTTCATCGGTGCCACGGCGTGGGAAAGTAGTGATCGACTTAGCGCTGGTGAAACTTGCTCGGGAATCGCCACGGACCGTTACACGGAAAGACATCGTCGAAACGCTCCGGGATCAAATTGCCGACTTGGAGGCGGACGTCGAACATGACGACCAAGAGTCAGCTCGTGACCAACAGACCGCCGTCGTGGCAATAAATGCGCTCTGTGGAATCGGACAGTACGATCCAAGCCAACTCGAAGGGCCCGTCGTACAGGAACTGATCAAGGCACTTTCTCTCATCGAGACCTCCGTTGCTGAAGTCGCTCAGACCCTTCAGGCCGTAAGTAGGCATCAACCGGGTCTCTTAGCCGACGAAACCACCGTTGATACGCTCGTCGAAAGTGCGGCTACTCTCAATGACGAGGCGGGGAGAAACCTAGTCGCGACTCTCGGCAACCTCGCCACCAGCGACCGTAACATCCGGGAGTACATCGTGACACAGGTCTTGGATGCTGATGGACCCCGAAGAGAGGTTCTCGTTGCCGCGATTGGATCCGGATCGGTCAAGCTGGAAGCGGTGATGGCGAGACTATTCGACCACCTGTCCGAAGCGGATTGTGAAGTAACGGAGAAGGTGGAGATACTTACGACCGCGTCACGGTATAGCGCGGCTGAGGACCCGGCAGACCCTGCTGAAGAATCCGTGGTCACACTTGCTACGCGAGCACTCAAGTCTGGGCGGCAAGTAGCTCGTGAGTCTGGTATCTTGCTTCTACATACGATCGCGACCGAGGCACCGGAATTAGTGGCGACCGAGGAGACTGTACAGCCCCTCATCGACGGCCAGCCCGAAGAGGACCTCGCGCTCCGTGAATCTGCTATCCAGATCCTTCTCAAAGTCGCTGAGGAGTCACCCCAGCTCGTTGCAAGTTTGGTCTCTAAGGACCAGCTCATCAGTATCCTGGATGCTGACTACGGAAACGCATCTGACGCAGTCGGCCAATTGTTGCTGCTCATTCTCCCGTACTCCCCGCAAACCCAAGAATTCGTCAAAGAGTCGATCTCGACTTGCCAGTCAGAGTTCGATGATGAGACCGATCTTGACTATGGGATGGACGACAGTTCGGATCCAGCGACTGAGGCCCAATCTACCCTAGCGACCGCAGAGAACGACAGCAATCCACAAACAGAACCCGCGCAGGATAGGTTACATGACTCCCCGAATAAGACTGATAAGTCAGATCAAAATAACGGACAAGAAGCTCTAGAGCACGACGAGACGATCGTCTCTGGCATCGTGTCCCTATTGGCCGAAGACCCGGAGATAGTCAACAGGTTCTCCTTGTTACTGCTCAGTGACGACGAACAACTTCGAGAATCGACAGCAAAAATACTGCTCAGGTCGACGACCAGCGATCCGGAGGTAGTCGGGGATGCACTTGCTCCCGAAACGGTAGAGCAACTCCTAGATGGAGAGACGTTCGCTCAGGAAACAACCCTCAAGATGTGGCGTCTGCTCTCGGTCCGCACCGATTGGGGGCTGTCCACCGTCGCCACCGCCGACCAACTCCTCAAACTACTCGACAGTAGCGACGATCAGATACAGAGAGTCGCGGGCACAATCCTCCAGACTTACGCCGAAGAATCCCAGTACGTACGGCGATCGGTTGCGTCTCTTATTGAGACTGGAACTGATAATCAAAAGAATGAATCGATCACCGTTCTCTACAGACTACGGAACTCGGATCAGATTTCACTCGATCTTGATGAGTTAGGCATCGCAGAGACACTCACGAGACTATTGGAGAACGACACGAATCGAGAATGGGATGATGCGGGAATACTTCTGGCGGAATTCGCGCAAACACACGAACCTACCCAGGAGTGGGTCACTGAGAAGCTTACCAGTGGGGAAGGACCGGTACTGGACCATGCCTGTGGGATCGCCCAAAACCTGGCTCAGGATCACCCAGAGGTGGCGTTTGATCTCGGATATCATGAGCTGTTACTCGACATTCTCGCCCAAGACGATCTCCCAGCCAACGCGAGTGAGGTGGCGCTCACTTCCCTCTCGTCATTCGTTTCCAAACGGCCAGAATCATTTGTCGACAGGGAGACGGTCGGAATATTCGAGGATCTACTTAACGATCAGTCAGAGGACATCATCACACATGCGCTTCTGTCATTAGCGAGAGTTTCAGATGGAAGCCCCTCACAGGCGTCAGAACGGATCGACCACGCGCACGTAGCGAGTTTACTCACGCGTGACGACTCGATAACACACGGCGAGCAGGTCGCCACCCCGCTACTCGCGATACTCAAGATGGAATGTGACCAGCGCGATGCATCGCCAATCGAGCCAGATCAATTTGACGCCCTCATAGAACTACTCAAGATAGATATCGAAGTCGTTCAGAAACGTACAGCGATGCTGATCAAAGAGATTGCCGTTCGAGACGAGGAATTCATCAGAGCGGTAAACGGATTCGAGTCGATCAGGGAACTGTTCGGCAGGGACTCAGTCAACGAACCCACTCTGGGAGCGATCTTTGCCAACGCCACGGAACAGAACCACTCCTACGCGGATGAGGTGATCCCGCTAGTCCTGGCCGACGATCCAGAGGTGAGACAGCACGGATTTGGAGTTCTCAAGGCGGTGACGGACGTATTCAAGCCTGATATCAGCGACGTCCAGGTGCTGAAAGAGATCCTCGCAGGCTTCGATGCCGATAGCGAGGAAGTCCACGCATATACGAATGCGATCCTTCGTCGGATTTTCGGGGACAAGCCCGAGCGGGGATTACAGGAAGAGTTGATCGCTGCCCTCATCGACCGGCTCGACGCGGACACCCCGGTTGAGCAAAAATTCGCGATCGATACGCTCCAGCTGCTGTACGTGGAAGACAACGCCCAGATCGCGGTGTCCGTCGCAGTCCGAGACTTGGTCCCCTTACTTGCCCTTGAGGATGATCGGGCCCCGATCCGAAGGAGTGCACGTACTCTCCTGAGCGAGCTGATGGCACGGCAGGAACCGGACGAAGACGAGATTGTAGCCCTGTTCGAGGAAGAATCGATTCCGACTGCCAGATTCGGGTCTGCGGTGGTAAACGCCGCAATTCAGAACCCATCCTTACTCTCGGCAGTCACGTCGATGTTTAATACGGATGCCGAAGAGGACGAAGTGAATCTCGTCCACCACGGGATCGGGATACTCCAATCGGTCGCCAAACGTGAGCCGGAGCCCGTCTTCGAACTGTTCAGTCTCGAGCAAATCATCTCTCACGTCGATCTCGACGAGAGTGAGGACAAGGTCCACACCGCGAGTCTGTTAGATTCGTTACTCCAACAGGACCCGGACCACTATCAGAAACTGACAGACCTGTATGGAGCAAACGATGATCCGCTGAATCTAGCGATAGAGAAGGCGGTCAAAAAAGCCGCTCAAAGCAGCAAACAAGTCAGAGACGCCCTCATAAGCGATCTGCACGAGGGTTCGAGTGCGGATCAGCTCCTGCTTTCGCTCGAAGTGCTCCCAGAGGTTACGATACTGAATTCAAATCCGAAACTACCTGACATCGACGATGTGGGAGGGCAGAACGCTCCGATCCCGCTGGATCGAAACCACCTCGATGCGGTTATCGCCCTTATGACACACGACGAAGTGGGGGTTCGAGAACTGGCAGAGAGATATCTCACGGTCTTACTGAGCACCCACCGGAACGAAATCGACCTCGAGTTTGCATTACCGGTCGCAAGAGAAATATTCGTCTCAGATACGAACGAGCAGCACGACGCTGCGTTCTTTATTGCTCGGAACTATGCCTCCAACAACCCGTCGAAGACATTCGATAACGAGTTGGTAGAGTTCCTGCTCGGCAACTACGATCAGCTCTCGGAGGAAGCAACGTGGGAGGCCACGAGCTGTATTAAAATACTCACTCGTGAAGCGCCGGCAGAAGCCTTCACTCGAGACCTTGTCAAAAAATCACTACAGCTTCTCGATGACGGTGGAAAACACGCCATTAATGCGTGGTCGATGATTAACAAGCAATCAATACAAGAGGACTTCTCGATTTATGCTGACCCAGAGCTGATTAGCGACATTTTCGAGGCGTTCGAATCTAAAAACGAAGCCGCAGCGGCAGTGGCGTATCAGATACTGATACAGATCTCGTCGGAAGAACCCGAGATTCTGACCGATACCCACCTCATAACCCGTCTCGCGGGGCTCGTTGATGATGAGCGGCGGGTGGTTCGGTGGCGATCTGCAGACATCCTCGGAAGGGTCGCGAGCGATCTCCCAGAAACGGTACTTGAGTCGCTGGGTGAGCAGATTACTCTCACGCTGGACGAAGTCGTCACCGAGTACCACCAGACCGACCCGAGCGATCGGGCGCTGGATAGCTACGATATAGACATAACAGCAACGGAGTACCCCGGGCTAGCGGGAATCGTCGGGCTACTTCCGCACTGCGCTGATAGTGTTGCCCAGTCGCTGTCTCTTCCGGTCTACATAACGCTGGTCCCGCACGAGTCAGATCTCGTTCAGTACCGAGCCGCGAAAGTGTTGAACGGAATCGCAGTCAATGATGGGGAAGAGCTTGCGCCGTATCGGAAGGATCTCAGACAAGCCCTTCGCGGCGGGATCTCTGACACGCAGGTACAGCGTCTCCTGTTCGAAGCGCTTCGAGAGACCGGTTCCGGAGTCAGTATCGGAAACGTAGCCGACCCGTCGCACCCGATTAACGAATTCTAGGGACGGATAACTTCCGTACGCTCATGTTTCATCGTCTACTTCTTGACATCCTCCCCGCGCTAAAGCGCGAGGATTCCCCGAAGGGGATATTCAGGTTGCGCGTTTCCTCGGGCCTCAAGTACGCTTTCGCGTGGGGCGTCAACGGTCGCCACCGAGTTGTGACCAACGGTGTGCTTTTCAGCGCGTGTAGCCCTGTCAATGGGGCCTTCCTCCCCGCATACAGCGAGCGTCGAAGACGGCTGGCTATTCAACCAGCGAGGTAGTACGGTTCGCGTCAGCCGAACTGCTACGCCGTACATGGTTCACCCTCCCGTTGTGCGATGTTCTCTGAAGCGTTCAGGTCGGCGTGGCGTCCTCGACCGCACTCCGAACATGAAAAGTGGTCGCCATCACGAGTTCCCATCGAACCACACGCCGAACACCGCTGGCTGGTATGGTACGCATCGACCTTCTCGACGCGTATCTCAGCCCGCTCGGCTTTGTATGTAATGAACTGTTGGAGTTGGTGGAAGTGCCACGAGTGAACGCCCGACCACGAACTGTCCCCACGGATACCTTCGAGGTCTTCTATCCGGATGACGGGGTTCTCGAACTGGTCCGCGAACGTGATGAGACGACGGGAGAGTTTGTGATTCAGGTCTTTGATTCGACGCTGTTCTTTGTCACCTACACGGTTACGTGCGCGAAGCGCACCCGCTTCCGAGAGCGAATCGCGTAGGGAACGATATTTGCGTCGAACGTACTGCGCCTCACCACCAGACACCAGCATTGATTCGTCCTCGCCGTAGGCTGTCACAGCGAGGATGTGCTGTTCGCCAATATCGACACCGATAGGCGTCTCACCCGACGTGTCGGTGTCGTATTCCACGTTGAACGTACAGTACCAGTCGTCGCCGCGACGGTAGATCTGTAGACGGGTCTTGTCAGCGTCACCCTCCACCAGCCGCTCTACGGGGTCGGCAATGTCGTCGTACACCTCTATCGGTGTGTACCACCATCGGGAGACGCACGGGAAGCCAACGACGACTGTGCCGTTCTCGGTCGTGTCGAGTTCCCAGTTCTGGTTGTTGATGGCGAACGGTTGACTCTCTCGGTAGCGAACTTCCCCGTCCTTCTTGTGGTCGGATTTCGCCTCACGGATGGCTTGGTTCTGAATGGCCGAGTAGAGGTCGTTGTCGATGGTGGCCGTGGTCACGGACTTCCCGAAGTCGCCGTTCTCCCATCCGTCGATACAGAACTGCTTGGTGTCACGGTAGAGTCGAGTGGCGCGTTGCCACTCTTTCCGCCGTGAGAGGGATGGATTGTGGAACTTCGCGGTGACAGTCATCGTGACCATTACGGCTGTAATTAAGTATGCTATACTAACTATCTGTTGGAATATCAGGCCGTGCTATTGTCGGTGGTTTGTATCATCGTTTGTCGGATTCATCCCCGCCCTTCAGGCCGGGGCTTTCTCCTCGCACTTCCGTAATCAACGCCGCCAACACCGTACAAGCACACACTGGGGCAGTCACGGCGAACACCGGCCCGCCTCCGGAGACGGGGCCCGTACCGACTGCCGTGGCTCCGAGTACCACCGTGAAATGTAGCAGTGCTACTCTGTACCACAACCACGTGTCAGACACGCCGTCGCGACGGCCGAACAGATACGTTCCGGTGACGGTGAGCGTGGCGGTGAGAAGGCATAGCGCGTAGATACTACGGGGGAGGACACCTTTCTCAACCGTCGTTCTCCACCAAACAGCATCCCCCCACAGCACGAGAGCCCAGGCACAGACTAACACGGCCGTCGCCACCCAGACGTACGGCTTCCACCCACCGAAGGGAATCACGGTATTGAATCCCTCTGTCGATCGAACGACGTTAGCGAGGAACTGGAGGTACCGGAGCCCCAGCAGACCGGCGATCCACGGGAGAAGGCGGAAACGTTCTTGACCGACGACGGTCCCGACGCGCCACGTTGCCGCCACGGTCGACGTAAGCGAGACTCCGTCAAGAGCGATACTCATAATTCCCCCAAGCATGGCGACCGCCAGACCCGCCAGGGCAAAATCTGACACCCTGGTGAGACACGCCAGTACCGGCCGTCCGATGACGTCGCTAGCCGACCCGCTGATAATTGCGTCCCACGTGGAGTGAGAACACACTCTGTTAGACTCCTGGACTCGATGGAGCTCGGTGTGACAGACCTCACACAGCGTTATCAGATTTCGAGGGTGATCCGACCCGTCCATTCGCTTCGGCACAATATGGTGGCACTCGAGATTCGCGGCCCCGAACCGACCACCCTTTGCGCCACAGTGACGGCACTGATATTCGTCGGACAGAAACACCAGGCGCCGTCGCGACTCCCAATCACCGGGGTAAGACATGTTGTACACTCAGGTTAGTTAGCGCACGAAAACGGACGAGCGAGAGCATCAGAGGTTTGGTCCTGAGGAGTCTCGCTCGCTCTCGGACCCACCAAGCCCGATCCGGTTCAGGATCGACCCGATGCCTCCCTCGCCGCCGGGTTTCGTCCCGTCCGACGTATCCGAACGGTCGTCATCCTCCTCGTCGAGATGGAGCTGAGTCGCCAACGTTTCGAGCAGCTGATCGACCCGGCGTTCGACCGTCCGGTTGCCGGCGCGACTGACGAGACTCGCCTCCTCTTCGACCGCCTCGTACACCCGTGCACGCCGCGTGCGAGCTCGCCGATAGAAGACCGTCGCCACGACCAGCGCGCTCCCGGCGGTGACGATTGTGGTCGCCGTAATCATCACGAACGAAGCCCGGTCCTCGGGCGGGTCTATCCACGGGTTCGTCGAGAGATCTGCACGCTCGCTCACGGTGTCTTGGACCTGCTGCCCGTAGCGAGTAAACCGGACCGTCGCCGTCGCCGGGACGACCTCTTCGTACGCCAAGGTCCGCGGGACGACGTCGAATGCGATCCGGACCTCTTCGCCCGGCTCCAGTTCGGGGATGGTGAAGCTGTTCGCCCCCGCCGGAGTGACTTCGATCCCCTGATTACTCGGCTGAACCCGCGTCGCATAGCTGTCGGCTTGGATATGGGTACGTTCGCCGCTCGCGAGCCCGATGTTGATGTCCCGGAGCGTCGTATCCTGCGCCTGAACGGTAACGATGACGTCGATCTCCTGTGAGGGGGTCGCTCCGTCGTAAGACGTCTTCACGGAGACGGCATCTTGGACCGGCGACGCCGCCGCGCTTCCAGCGAGCGACGTGCTAACGACCAACAGTACGAGGACGCCGGCGAGAACCGGATTCCGACGCCCGCGGTTCATAGCGTCACCCCATCGTCCGAGTCGTCGGCTTCGATACCGTCGTCGTCGCGGCGATCCGCGGGTGCCGACAGCATCGGCACGAGCTCAGGGTAGGCGAGGTTCTGAACTAGGTCCACCTCCTCACCGAGCAGCCGCTGGATGTCACCGGCCTCCCACCGCTCGCGGAGCACGCGGTACTCGGAGGTGTTCGCCAACCGGACGTTACCGTGGAGCATGACGTAGTCGATCCGGAAGGGATCGGCGATCGTTCCGGTATCCAGCTGGGTAGTGACATCGTTGTTGGCCATAATAGATCCCATGCTCGGCTGGGTCGTCCCGGTCATGGTGAGCACGGGCTCGTTACCCGGATTCGCCATCGGGATCAGGAGACGGTTGGGGTGGTTGTCGGCCATCTCGTGGAAGTTGTCCTCGAGCGGCTCCCGGATGAGCCCCATCGCCCGATCGATCTCCCGCAGGATGCCGTCGCGGGTCAGTAACCCCGACTCGACCAGGTCGAACAGCGTGGAAGCGTTCACCAGCGTCTCGCGGCTCAGGCTGTCCGTCGACTCGATGTCCAGCGGGATCTCCGTGATGCGGCCACTGGTCGTGTCAGTAACCCGATTTTGGAAGGTCTCTCGGGTCTGCTGGAGGCTCTCGAGGCGATTCCGCTTTGAGGTGAGCAATTGCGTGCCGCGCTCGCTCCCCTTCTCGACGAGATCGATTGTGGTCTGTAGCTCCGAACCTAGCGGGGGCAGCTCCCCGCTGGCGATACGTTCCCGGAGCTCCCCGAGGTGCTCGTACTCGTCGAAGAGCTGCTTCAGCTCCTGACGCGTCTCGCGGACGGACTCAAGCTGCCGCCGTAGGCGACTCCGCTCCCGGAAGGAGAACATCGACGTATTCGACAGCTGGTTCTCGAGGTCCTGCTCGTGGGTGGCTAGGAACGGGTCGATAGCCTGCTCGTACTGCGTGGCCACCTCGGCGTCACTGAGCCCGGCGAACTCCTCTTCGAGCTCCTGGGCGTTCTTCTCCCAGAGATCCTCGACCCGATCCGAGAACGGATGCGCTTCGATCTCAGCCAGGAGCCGGGCCCGCACCATCTTCAGGAAGAGGTACCGACCGACCGTCCGGTGGGGGACGAACTGGTCGGCGGCGAAGTCCCCCAGCTCACTCTCGTGGATCTCATCTGGGAACGGGCTGTCTCCGACAGCGCGGGTCGGCACCTCGGCGAACACCCGCTCGATCTGGGTCTCGATCTCCTCGAACGACGACTCGGTAAGGTCGATCGCGGAGACGCTTTCCACCAGCTGTGACGCACGCCCCGCGAGGGGCGCGCTCAGCGCTCCGACGATATCGGGGACACTGCCCGCGTCCACGTCGGTAGACCGGAGGGACGACAGCTGATCGGCGAGCGACTCGAGGTCGTCGACGCACGCTTCGAGCTCGCTGATCTCCGATTCGACAGCGCCGATCTGCTGTTCGGTGTTCAGCAACTCGAGCGCCGGTTCGACGCTCGCCCGGACGCTGGCCGCATCGATTGTGTAGAGGCGGTCGTCGAGAACCGTACTGTAGAGATTCCCGAGGTCGTTGTCGCCACTCGTCGTCGACAATGCGAGCACGGCGGCGGCCAGCTTGTAGTTCACCCCAGCGAGGTAGCTCGTCCGCTCATCGCCGTCCCAGGACCCGTCTTCGGCCCGATCCTCGTCGATCGGCATGAGAAGCATGGCGTCGAGCGGCGGCTCTGTAATCTCGAACGACGGGTCGAGCAGACCGTCGGCACTCTCGACGTCCGGAGCGGCCGGCATCTCGAGACGGGTAGGCCCGTTGACCTGGGGGCGGCCGTGCGCGTCCGGGAGGTTGAGCAACGTCGACAGCGCGTGCAGCGAGTTGTTCGTATTGACGAAGTACTCGCTGATCCCGCTGGGAGCGACGCGCTGGTTGGCCGCGCGCAGTTCCGAGACGGTGCCGAGCCCGTTCAGATAAACGTCGATGTTGTAGCGGGCGCCGATATCGGTCGCGATCTGCCCGGCCATCGCGCTCACGAGCGGGAACATGCCGGGCGCAGTCCCACCCGACAGCGACGCGAGGACCCACACGGACAGCTCCGAATCGGTGGGCCCGACTGCCGTGCCGATCTCCTCGGACAACATCTCGTGAACGCGCCGGCTGTGATGTTCGAGCAGGAACCGGCCGACGTTCGGGACCCGGGAGGTCCCCTCGCTCGGTAGGGTGTGATTCTCGTCGAGGTACGGAACGGCGGGATCCGTCTTGGCACGCTCGAACCGCCGCTTCACACGGGAGTCGGTGTCGAGCGGGATGTTCCGGAACTCGTCCGGGATGTCCCCGCCATCGATATCGGTTGACTCGATGGACACGAACCGGAACTCCGGGTCGACATCGTACTGGTTGGCGAGCTCGTACAGCCACTTCGCGGTCCGCCTCGAGCCAGTGCCGAGGGAAACTACGAACACCGTTCGTGAGCTGGGATCGTCGGTCATGGTTGGTAGGTCGCGCCCCGTCGAGTACGCATCGACCGGTGCGCTCACCACACGCTTAGGCACAAGGGAGATTGAGGCCTATCGTGTGACCTATCTGGTAGCTATCGGGTCACCGGAGACGAAACGAGTCTCCCGGGGCGGACAGAGTGGAGTCGGTGTCAGGCGGTGGGGCCGCGCCCACATCGTTTTGCGAGGCGGGTATGAGAACGCGCCCGAAGAACAGCCACCACAGCCGTCCGGTCGCCCCGCTCGACGTGTCTGCTATCTTTCGGCGTCACACACTGATATGGCGTCTTGCCCGAAGTAGAGTCATGCCGGTGTCGTGGGACAACTGAGCCGATGCCAGCACGCGAGCGAGTGGCCGACCGGCTTGCACGCCACCACGATCACGATCGAAAAATAGCCAGCGACGAGTTCACCACAGGGAAACAGCCGGCGACGTGTGAATTTATGCTGACGCTCGCCACGGAGACGGCGGGCGGGTTTCTCGTCAGAGCGACTGGCACCAGCTTGGGAGCCATCGAATCGGAGGGCTGTCGAACCGTCGTCGAGCAGATCGCACGCGAGCAGGGCTGGGCGGTCGACGGGAGCCAGGTCGAACGGTTACGGGCACGCGAAAACGAGTATACGCGATTGTTCCTGTTTCAGGAGCGGATGACGGAGCAGGACCGCGATCAAAGAGTTTCGAAGCCGTCCGAGGCCACCACCCAGTAGTCTCGCCGAAGCAGATCGACCCGGTTCCGGTCTACCAACTGCGCCGTCAACGATTCTGTGAAAACAGGGCCAGAGACGTCACACTAGGATCGGTTCTAGCTCCCACTGGAAGGTAATGCAGCCGCCACACAGATCGAAGTCGATGGTCTGGAAGGTCGCGTGCTCTTTGATAGCGCGACGGCGCACGTCACGTTCGGTCTCCTCTTCGTTCGGGCTGTAGAGCCCGATCCGGAAATGGTTTTTTCTGTGACCAGCCTGGTCGACGAATTCCGTGAAGATGTCCTGAAGCGCATTTTTAAGCTGACTATCAGTGACGCCGGTCGGCGTCATGAGCTCGTCCGCCACGATCTCCCCCGTGATTTGAAATCCGGTCGCGTGGCGAGCGCCGAAGTCATGCGGCCGAAACGTGGAGAACCGCACAGACGGGTCCTCACACTCCAGCTGCTGGCTCAGTCGGACGTACGTGTACGCCTCCGCAGAGAACGGGTCGATGGGCAGCTGGTCCGTTCCACCGCGATCGGCCGCGGTCTGAACGTCGCGATTGGCGGATACGTACTCGATAGCTGCCCGAACCCGATCATCCGTCGGGACGTGATACGGGTTGACGGCGAAATCACACACCGGCTCGAACGGGCAGAGGTACTCGAACCCCGGCCGGGCCACCCGCGGGACAGCCACCAACGCAAGGATCTCCTTGAGGGGCTCGAGGTCGCCGTTGTCACTCAAATCGGGTTTCCCGCTCGCTCCATCGAAGTGTGGGAAGGCGGCCGCTTCGGATGCGATGTCCACCTGCGCGAGTGGCTCCTCGGACCCTGCCAGCTGACGCACGGCGAGCAAGACGTCACGCTTTCTGGACATCCCGAGGATCCGCCATACCTGATTCCGAAACGCAGGTGACGTGGTCCCTGAGAGGTTCCAAGCCACTGACGGAGGCGAACCGGCAGACTCGTCCCCGTCATCAGTGGACCCGGCGCCGCCAGAGCGTTCACGGTTTGGTTGGTGGTGGTCTGCCATCTCGTATCGACGTACGAGAGACATCCCGAATGACATGTCGTCGCGCCAAAACTAACGTAAACTATTTACCAAGACGTGGCCGGCGGGTGTAGTCAGGCAAAATCGCAGATTCGGTTATCACCGTGATACCGACTAGAGTCTGGATGCCTCCCCGAGCCCGACTCGGTTCACTTACCGTAACGAACTAGACCCCACTCGCATCCGGACACGCTTTCCACTATCAATCGGACTGCGGGGTACACTCCAACTCTCATCGGTGTCGAACGATGGGCGGTTTCGAAACCGGTCTCGGGACCGGGACTCGTTCGATAGTCGGATATCGCTTCGTCGTCGGATCCACCCCTCAGTAAGGAGGCCCACCGAACGATACAGCGGTCGAGCAGCCTCCGGGATGGAACTCGCGGTCAGGTCCACGGTGCCAGGGCCCGGAGAAGGAACTGGCATGGACGTCGGCACACCGACGACCTCACCTCGACACGACAGCGTCGCCAGGCGAGGCACAGGTCTGTCAGATACCGCCGACCGGACGGATATCCGGTCACCACCGACCACAACGAGGCAACCATGGGAATGACCGTCAACGTCGAGAATCAGGAGATCCCCGTCGAAGAGGACACGACCGCAGCAGACGTCAAAGCGGAAGCGAATCTCAACGATGACGCGGTTCTCACGTACCGCGGTGAGGACGGATTCGACTCGCTCAACGACGACGACGTCGTCGTCGAGCACGTCGACGAGGGAACGCGACTAGAGCCGCAACCGCTCGCCGACAACAACGTCTTTGGAGGAGCATGAACATCCACCGCGCACTCGCGGAGGTACAAGACCTCAAAGAGCACCTCGGAGAGGAGTTCCGCGGCCGGGTCGCGTATAACTTCACCGACACTCCAGAGGTTCGATTCGAGGGGTTTCAGTTTCCGCCCGGCTGGAAAAACACGCGCGGGAGTCGACACGGCCGAGTCCTGTTCGAGCTCCCGGAGTCGTATCCAGATCACCCACCGCACGTCTACGTCGACGGAGAAATGCGGTTCGAGGGCGGCCGCCCGGCGGCGATGGCACCGGCCCGCCAGGATGGGGACTCCAAGTGGGTCCCTCTCAGCGTGTTTCCCTCGGAGCGGAACTGGGACCCGGAGGCCAACTCCCTGACGACGGCAGTCACCCAGCTGATGGAGGTTCTCCAAGCTCCCGACAGGGAGATCCCCATCGAATCGGACGCTGAGCGGACCAATGACACCGACGAGCACGCCGAGCCGTCGGAGGCCAACGACGACCGCACGGACGAATCGAGCGAGGGTTCCGAGCAATGACCGGTCCCGACCGGACGAGCCAACAGCACGTTCGGCCCGAGCGGGCGACGGAATCGGAGAGCGAAGCCGAAAGCCAGTCGGCAGCCCCGGCGTCGGAAGCTGACAATGACGGCGAGGAACCCATCGAGCGCCCCGACGGGAGTGCCGAAACGGGCGATGAACCGGCGCTAGATGCCTTCGTCGTCGTGGTCGACGGCGAATCGGTCACGATCGACGCCGAGACCACAGCCGCAGAGCTCGGCCAATCGGTCGATGCTGATCCGGACACTGTGTTCACCTATCGAACGTCCGACGGCGTCAAGGCGCTGTCCGGTGACCAGACCGTCGCGAACGCGATCGACGACGGAGCCGAGCTGCGGACCCAGCCGCTCGGCGACGGGGAGGTGTTCGGGTAGCCATGGATCCCAAACGCGTGATTCCGGAGGTCCAGAACCTACACGCGCTCATCAAGGAGCGACAGAACCCCATCATGTCATACGACCTCCTCGACGACAAGACCGTCACGATCGAGCTGCTGAAGTTCCCCGACGGCTGGGAGAACGACGAGGGGACGCACTTCGGCACCGTCATCTTCGACCTCTCCCGGTCGTATCCGAAGAAGCAGCCGAAGGTGTACGTGAGCGCTGACCTGCGCTACGAGGGGGACAGCCCACACGTCCTGTACAACCAGTCGGCCGCGCCGGATGGGTTCACCAAGTACTGCATTCACCGACTTTCCGATTGGGACCCGGACCAGCACAGCCTGACCACAATGTTCAATCTCCTCGAGGTGTCCCTCGAGCATCCGCGTTCGAAGAACCCACTCCAGGAGGCCTAACCATGTCACGAATACAAATCAGCGACGTCTCAGACGAGCTCGAGTTAGTGATCACCGCCCAGCAGCTCCGGGAGATCCGCGAGTGGACGCTTCAGGAGGACGGCATCGAGCGGTTCACCTACCTCTACTGTGAGGAAGTCGATGGACGGCTGTTGACCCGGACCGTCGACCCGGTCCCTGCTGATCAGTGCGAGGTACAGGAAGCCCACGCGGTGCGGCCGTCGCTCGAGGTCGAGCGCGAGCGGTTGGGCGAGGCCATGGAAGACGGCCTGGTCCCGATCATGGTCCACAGTCACCCGTTCAGCGACGTGCCCAGCTTCAGCGGGTTGGACGACGAGATCATGGAGGCCTACCGGGAGTGGATCGGAAACCTCTACCCGGAGATCCCACTCGGCTTTGCGGTCGTCGGCCACGAGGGTATCGATACGGCAGTGTACGTCGACCCCGAGGACGATCGCCGCGTCCGGCTCGGGGTCGACGTGGTCGGCGAGTGGAAACTCGAGCAGTCGTTGGAGATGCCGGACCGGGAGACGGCCACCGCGATCGACCGGGACCGCTACGACCGGTCGATCAGAGCGCTCACGGCGGACGGACAGCAGTCGATCGCCGAGACGCGGGTCGCCGTCGTCGGTCTGGGTGGGCTCGGGTCGATGACGGCCGTCCAGTTGGCCCGGTTCGGCGTCGAAGACTTCCTGTTCGTCGATCCGGACGTCGTCGAACGATCCAACCTCCCGCGGATATACGGCGCGACGGAAGCCGATATCGACCGGCACAAGGTCGACGTCGTCGGCGAGCACGTCGTGCGAGCGAACCCCGACGCGACGGTCGAGGCGTATCGCGGCCGCGTCCAGGACGTCCCCGAGGAGACGCTCGCCACGTGTGACGTTATCATCGGAGCCGTCGACCGGCTCACGGCGCGGCAGTACTGTAACGAGTTCGCCGTGCGGTACCTTCGGTACTACATCGACGGCGGCGTGGCAATCGAAACCGCCGACAACGGGTCAGTCACCGACGAGCGCGGGCTGATCCAGCTAGTTGCCCCCGGCGTGAGCGGCTGTCTAGACTGTCTCGGGCGCAATGATCCGCAACAGCTCCAAGTGGAACAGTCGAGCGAAGCGGAGATCGAGGCGGACTTGGAGCGAGGCTATATCGACGAGGACGTCGTCGCGCCCGAACCGGCGGTCACGCCGCTGAACGGGATGGCGGCCTCGAGCATTACTCGGCTCTTCACGAAGGTAGTGACGGGGTACGCGGCCCCGCCGGACTACCTGCGACTCGACGGCCTGAACGACGAGCTCGTCGCCGTCAGCACGCACACCTCGGACGACTGCCTGACCTGTAACGCCGACGCACTGCTCGCCCGCGGGCCGTTCGAGTTCGACGACGACCTGCTGGTCTCCGAACCGAGCGACAGTCTGGACACAGAGGCCATCAGCGACCACGTCGCCGACGACAACGAGATCAGTTCTCACCTGATCGCGTCGGAGCATCGTCACTCGCCGTCCGAGCCGACCGGCGCGCAGCCGGCGTATCCGCAGCTCGATGTCGAGGCCGCTCCGGGCGCAGTCAGCTGGGGCGATGGCAACGGTACAGTCGCCGACGCGACTCCGGGCGAGGAGCTGACGGGAAACGCCTCGGACGGCCAGCCTGACGTGGACGGCCCGTCGTCGGCAGTCGCGAACCGAGCGGCTACCGAGCGGCCAGCGCCGGCCGAGGCTCCTGACGCAGGCGCTGGAACTTCGTCACTGAAAGAGGATTCGGTAGCGCAGCCTCTCGACGCCGATCGTGCGGCTGATCAGGCCCAGACCTCCGAACAGGAGGAGTCGGGACAGAGCGAGCGGTCCGTGCCCGGGTTCGGACGGAGGCTGCTACGCTCAAAGCGCGGGATACTCGGACTCGCACTGGTGTTCCTCTGCCTTCTTGGGGTGAAGTGGGTGCGCGAGCGCTCGTGGTCGCGTTAAGTTTGGCGTGAATTGTGGTAGACAGCAACGGCTTCGAGCCAATTTTGAGCTGTCTCGAGTGCGACATTGCTAAAACTATTCGCAAACGAGGATGTTCGTCGTTCTATTTCCCAAA
>NZ_SGTY01000024.1:0-38673 GCF_005435095.1 Halorubrum sp. CGM5_25_10-8B
CCGCCCCAACCCACTCCCTTATAAGCGAAAACCGCACGACGGCGAGAAACGTTTATACCGTCGAAGGGGGGTCTTTATGAGTACCCCCGCGGAGACCACCGAGGACACCCGCGCTATCTGCGAGTTCTGCGGGTTCTTCATCGACGAACCGGAGCAAAGCTGTCCGGCTCGCGATGAGGGGGTGTGTCGGCCATGAGGTACTGCCCGGAGTGCGGAGCGAAGCTCACGCGCACCTCGAAGCCCGGCAGCGCGATCCCGTACGACACCTGCCCGAACTGCCCGTTCGGAGGTGACGACGATGTCTGATCGCGTCGACGAACTCCGCGAGCAGATCGCGAACCGCCTCGGCGAGCCGGATCAGCTCCGCTTCCCGAGCGGATGGACCACGTCGACGAGCTGGCGGCGAGCGCAGGCAGCGCCGTCAGAGGTCGGCGCGGTCAACCCGGCCGAGTTCGATGTCCTTCTCGGCCGCGAAGACGACAAGGCCGCGCTCTCGAAGCACCGCGTGCTGTTCGCGGTCTACGAGGGAGATCTCGTCGCCGAGTGCGACTGCGACGGTCACCACTTCCGCGGCTGGTGCGCTCACGTCGCGCTGCTCTGGTGGAAGTGGAGCCGCGAGCAGCTCGGCGTCACCGACCTCGACACCGGTGGGACGTACCTCTCGCCGCCGTGGTGGTTCTCGGTCGACGATGTCGAGGCCGACCGCGCCGATGCTGACGCGAGCCAGCCGGTCGCGGCCGACGGAGGTGTCGAACAGTGAACCTCCGTTTCGACTGTTTCAACTGGAACAAGTGGAACCTTCTCTGTCAGACGAGCGGGGTGGTCTGTCTGACAGCCTCAAATGCGGAAAAGTCCACTTCTAAGACCTCTCCGAACGATTCGGCTCGTTGTCTGACAGGCACGGGGGGGTTGTCGAATCGGCGCCCTCGTGGCGCGGATGCGAGTGTGCCCGCGAACTTAGCGCGGCGCGCGCGGCGGCGCGCATTATGTGGCCTCGCGGGTGTCCGCGGGCGTAGCGGGGTGGCGGCATGAACCTCGACTGGCCCGCCGGATTCGAGCGGACGCCAGCAGTAGAGCGCGAGCGGAACTCGCACTTCGAGGCGACGCTGGGTGCGACGACGAAGGAGCTCGCAACCGAGATGGACCGGATGGATGTCGACGAGTGGCGCGGAGAGATCGCGAACGCTCACTCGAAGTCGAACGGTCTCCCGCTCCACAACGCGAACCCGGACGATCCCGGCTTCGTGATGCGGTGGGTCGACGACGGCGAGCAGTTCGCCGTCGCGTGTGACGCCTCGCCGCGACTCCGCGACAACGTCCGCTACGTCCTGAAGTGGGTCAACGAGACGCGGATGCGGAGCCAGCGCCCCGTTCAGACCGGCGACTCGGAGTTCGCTGCCGCGCGGCTCCCGCCGGCAGACGACGACGCTGTCGCCGGAACTGCCACGAGCCAACCAGCGCACGAGGTTCTCGGTGTCGCACCGGACGCGCCGGAGAACGTCATCGAGTCCGCAGCTCGGGCGCGGAAGGCAGAAACGCACCCGGACAACGGAGGCGACTCCGACGAGTTCCAGCGCGTCGTCGAGGCCGAGGGGGTGATGCTCGATGGGTGACGAGACCGAGGGAACCGGGCGCTACACCGTCCGGATCGACGACCCGGAACTCGGAGAAGCCCTCGCCGCAGCCGAAGAAGAGCACGGGTCGAAGAGCGAGGCCGTGCGCTCGGCGCTGCGGGACTCGCTGCTCGGGACCGAGGGAGTCGCGATCTCCGACATCAACGGCCGGAAGGTGCCGCAGAAGGCCGTCGAAGGACACCGGAAGCTGGTTGAGTACACCGGCGTCGGTGGGTACCTCGAACTCGATACGGCGGAATCGATCCTCGCGAATCACCTGAACATCCAGAAGGAAGCCGTTCGGCGGGTCGTCATCAAGCCGCTGAACGGTGCCGGCGTGGTCGGCATCTCCCAGGGGATCTCGCAGGTCTCGATCGTTGTCGGGAGCGAGGAAGACCCGGCCAGCGACGAGGGGTGGGCGAAGCTCCAAGCGTCGCAGGACTACCACACTGCCGGCGAGAAGGTCGACGACGTTGACGGGGCGAGCGACCGGCTCGACGAGCTGGCCGCAGCCGGCGCGGAGGCAGGAGAATGAGCGCCACCGACGAGGTCCGGAGCGGGCCGCACGAGTGCCCGTTCGAAGAGGACTACTACGCGTGGGTCGCCGGCGGAACGGCCTACCTCCGTGGCTACCGCGTCGACGCGACGTGCGGCGACTGCGGCTCGCAGCTCGACGTCCGGTTCGGAGAACACACGTTCATCTTCAGCTGTCCCGAGTGCGTCGTCTGGAGCGACGACCCGGTGACGGAGTCGTCGCGGGCGACCGCACTCGGGTGGAGGGTCTCGATGACGAACTCGACCGACCTCACCACGTGGTCGGTCTACCTCACCGGCGAGCCCGTAGAGATCGAGCAGGTGCCGCACGGGATCGAGGTGCGCGGCTCGCTGAGTGACGACGGCGACGAGCACGTGATGAACGTCGCGCTCCCTGAGAAGGGACAAGAGTACGACGTCGAGGCCAACGGAGGTGAGTCCGGTGGCGCGTAGCGAGCGCGTGGTCGGAGCGGCCGAGAACGTCGACATGCGCGGGCCGTCCAAACCCGAGCCCTACGAGGTCGACGTCGACGAGCGGCGAGTAGTTTCGGCGTACTGCTGTACGTGCGAGGCGACGACGACGATGCTGCTGGAGGTCGGCGACGACTCTCCCTGGGAGCACGACGAGAAGCACGCGAGCCACGTGGTCGACTACTGGAGGGAAGCATGACGCTGTCGAACGACGAGCTCGCTGCGATGGGTGTCGGCTTCTCAGCCGGTGCCGGTGCTGGTGTCGTCGCCCCTGCTGCGGGGATCGGAATCGGTGCGTTTGGAATCGGAATGATTCTGATCGCGATCAAGCGTCAGCGCGAGGAACGACAAGACGAGGAGAGCTACGAACCAGAGCTAGAGACCGACGGCGGAGCGGTTCCGGACGAGGCGCCGCAGGAGGCGGCGCCGGAGCAGCCGACCGTGCTCAACGTCGAGATCGAGGGCGACCGAATGCTGGCGAGTGCGGAGCGCGGCGACATCAGTCTCGTCGTCGAGGCGCCGGCGGGGACCTCCGAGGAAGAGATCTCGGAGACGCTGTCGGGAGTGCCGGAGAGCATCGAGCGGACGAGTAAGCGGTTCGCGGAGACCACTACCATGAGTGCCAACACCACCGAAGACGACGGGAGTAGCGCTGTCGAAGACACGGCTGACGACGACTTCGGAGGTGGTGCCTGATGGCAGCCGCTGACGCAGAGGCCGAAGACGCTGCGGACGAGACGGACGAATCGGAGACGATGCCTGCCGAGGGCATGACTGTCGTCGTTCGCGCCGAAGTGCTTCAGAAGGTTGTCGACCAGCTGCTCACCATCGTCGACGAGGCGATCTTCCGGATCGGCTACGACGGCTTGTCCGTCAGGGCCGTCGACCCGGCGAACGTCGCGATGGTCGACCTAGATGTCGATCCTGGTGCGTTCGAGTCGGTCGGTGACGGCTCGTTCCCGATCGGCGTCAACCTCCAGAAGCTCGACAGCTACATCGACGGTGCGAGCGGCGGCGATCTGATCACGCTGTCGGTCGACCCGGAGGTTCGGAAGGTCAATATCGATCACACGAACGTCGAAGTCGAGATGGCGGGAATCGATCCGGGAGCGATGCGTGGTGAGCCCGACCTCCCCGGCGACATCGACCACAGAGCGGAGTTTGAAGTCGACGCGAAAGTGCTCGCCGACGCGGTGGAGAACGCGGACCTCGTCAGCGACCACGTCGAACTCAAAGCGGATATCGACGAGGAAGCGCTCGTCGTCACCGGCCGAGGAGACATCGACGAGATTGAAACTGTCGTCGGGGAAGACGAGCTGAGTGATGCGAACTTTCCTGAAAAAGTCACTTCGCTCTTCTCGCTCCCATATCTGGTCGGTGGCTCGCAGGGCGGGAGCAAGTACGGCGGAATCCTGAAGCCGCTGAGCAGCGGCACCGAGCTAACCGGAAAGCTCGACGACGAGATGCCGGTCTTCCTCGACTACGAGTTCGCGGACGGCTACGGAAGCGTCGAGATGATGCTCGCGCCGCGGATCCAGAGTAACTGAGGTGATGATCGTGTGTCACACTATCTCCTCGGAGAGAACCGCGTACAGAACTACGCGCGGTTCGAGCACGCGAAGCCCGGAGACGGGAGCGGAGCGGGATACGAGCGCTGGAGGTCGACAGAACACCGGCCGCACACGCCGACTGACGGCCGCGAAGATGTCTACCTCTCGCACCACCGGCTGCTCGCGATCGTCGAGTGCTATCCGCTCGACGAGCCGATCGAGTCGGTACTCGAAGATCTCGCGGGGAAGGACGTTCACCACCGGAACGGGATCAAGTGGGACAACCGAGCGGGGAACATCGAGCCGGTCGAGCACGCCCGACACGCGTCGATCACTCAGGAGCAGGTCCGGGCGTGGGCAGAAGACGAGAAGCGCAAGCGACAGCAGCACGAAGCCGGCGTCGGAGACGCCGACCTCTGTGACGGCTGCGGGGAGCTGGCTGAGCCGCTCGCGACATCGCCCGGGTTTGCCGGAGAGCGCTGCCTGGAGTGCGCGAGACAGGAGTGCGATGGCGAGCCCATCGAGGTCTAATCAGGGTGAGAACGTGTGAGCGAGACCGGGAAGAACGCGTGGCTGCTCTCTCTGACCGACGAACAGGTCGAGCAGCTGCGGAATGACGACATAGCAGTCGTCGAGACAGAGAGTCACGTGTTCATCACGGTTCACTCGGACCACGCTGAGGAGGCGCGTGAAGCGGTCGTAGCGGGCGATGCTGGGCTGGTGGCACGCGAGGTGGTCAAGCGTAACTGAGGACATCATCCGCGCTGTCGATCTATCCCACGACTGACTGTCGGTCAGAAATTAAAAACACCAGTTTGATTTTAATAGCCGGGCACGGCTATTGTGACATGATCGGGAGTTTACTCGATTTTCTTTCTGCGCTTGATTTGCTTACAGCGATTATCTCGGTCATTCTGGGTTTTATTCTGAAGATGGTGTGGGACGTTGTCTCCTTCAGACTGAGGAGACGCCGACAGTCCATCCGTGATGACATTAAGTGGTTTCGAGAGTTGCGTACGTTAGCCCGTCAAATAGTGATCGCTACCAGGGTGACAAGGTCCAACTCGAATGTAACTGAAGATGCCGGGGATGAGTTTTTAGACCTAATCGAGGGTAATGAAGACGTAGAATTGGATGAAGAGATGCGCGAAGTAGTCACGGAATTTGTTCAAGAAGCAAAGGATTCGGCACTCGAACGCCAAGAGATGAGGATGGAATCTCTCTACGAGGAGCTATTGACTCACGTAGCGACTAGGGATATTGAGTTAGAAGACGGTGAGTTGGACTACGTATTGGATTTGCTCCACTTTACTCACCTGATGCCCCTGAATTCAGTCGAGTTGTCGAACAAAGAGAAAACGCCAGCCGAGGAAACCGGAAAACGAGTAACTGTGATCTGCGAGCTTCGGATTGAGGACCTCGAATCCGACCTTTCTCTCTGGCGGAGCATAGTGTCTCGGATTAAATGATGACTACCGTCTCGGCGAACCCTAATTGATTAAGAAGTAATATTGAACCAACTGTTTTTATCCGACCCTAATTATCCAAGCAATAGGTACCCTAGATGAACAGTAGGGGCGAAGCCCCCGTAGGGGTCATTATTGGTGTTGTCGTTACGGCAGTAGTAATTTTATCTGGACTAGCAATACTCGATCTACTTAGCGAACACTGTACTTCCTCTGGAGCGCTTTCTGAAACCTGCGCTCAACTCACCGTGTCACTTGGAAGCGCATTATCTGGAGCCGTGGGCCCTGTCGCTATGATCGGCCTTCTGGTGTCACTCTTGATCTTCCTGGGATTGCGAGCGCAAGGAGGTTAGCTGATTTAGAGTATTTATTGACATTCTCCACCATGATCCTCACTCGGTTAACTCACGAAGATATTTGATCACAGATCTGGTACAATGCTCTTCAGCGCCTCCAAATATCTCGATCACTTCCTCCGGATCGGCAATTGAGTAGGTCTGGGTAAACGGGAGGACTGGCGAATGGCCTCCCTTTGTTGAACGGAATAGAATCTGCTCACGTAGATCGTACCCATCTAGAGGTTCACAGAGATCTCGGCCTTGAGCTGCTTCATACATTTCGTGGTTCTCAACAAGGTGCTGTACGCTCAGCCTCGACGGAAGAAACACTAATTGGAAGCTCGCCTCGTCGGGAATACGCTTACTCTCATCCTTGTAGAAATACTTTCTCTGGTGATTCCACTGGCGTATTATCTCGTTGGCTCCTGTGGCCTCTCTAATCGCAGCGTCGGCCTTCACCTCAAAAATGTAATCCCGAATGCGCTCACTTCCATCTTCTCTCTGTCCCACAAGACGTGTGTGGAGATCAACCGCACCTCGATCTCCATAGTGATTATAATGTGCTTCCGGTGTTGCGTTGAACTCTATATCTGTGTAGTCTTCGTGATCTATCTCTGATGGGCTGGTAAGATCGATTAAATGCGAAACCATCTGGTCTTCTCGTGACATTGGTCTAACCGAATAACCTCAGCGAGTGCTAATAGCGTCTTCCCTTGAGTTGGGTAATTGACACAGATATCTGAGAAGTCCCCAAGAAGTAAGCTCATCTCGGATGGTTTTCAACCAACGCATTTACCCCTGAATCGGTACCGTCTACCGCTATGATACCGAGTCAACTACTGTACATATTAGTTGGCGCACTGTTCAGCACCTTATCGACGCTTTCGTTGAGTTCTTATCAGGACTACAAAAAATCAAAGCGGACACGAAGAATCCTCTTTGCTGAGATGGAGTAAATGAGGGATCTACTAGAATCTATGCGAGATGAAGACAAGAGGACAGTGAGGAATCAAATTGATGAGCAGATCTCTACCAAAATGTATGAACAGCATCTACCCAATCTTAGCCGGTTGAGTGATGAGGAAATTGAGCCCGTGATGTCGTTCTACCGGAGAATGAAGTCCATCCAAAAGTCTCATCAAACATACAATCAGATGGAGGAAGCAGACTCGCCGAGTGATAAGGAAGGTCAAAGAGAGCAGAGTAGGAGCCAGTTCTTTTCGTCTTACTCAGTCGGGTTAGGATCAAAGAAAGCACTAAACGATCTGGAGAAAGCAAAAGAAGCCCGAGAAGAGATGTCCTTCTTGAGTTACTTGCTATCTGGGCTAGGACTTTCTTGATATTCTCCGATAAGGGTCCACCACCTGTCTGTCCGTTCAAGATCTGTGTACAGAATACGGGGAGAATGTGGACAGACCAGTCAGGACTGAATAGATGACGAGACTAAGGCCTATGTTTAGCTTAACGCCTTCTCAGTCGATGAGGCCTCTGGCACGTCGGTTTGCTGCCGAGGCTGCTGGGTCAAAATAGCACCCGTACCATTCATGATACGATGAGGATCTCGCTGATCGGCATCATTTTTTAATTTGATTTGATGAGAACGAGCATGGCTGACCAAAAACTGCCGAGGCCGAAAGAGCCGACGGAAGCGAAGCTCAAAGAGTATGGTGAAAATTATAATCGTGGACTTGCGGGCCAGCTGGAGATCGACTCTGTGGGTGACACACTAGTAATCAAACAAGGGATGATAGGTTACCTATCAGAGCAATGGGATCAGGAACCTATACCTCGACATGAGATTGCGAAGGCTTGTGGTAACGCTAACACGTCCATTGAGTGGTGGTATAAGGGCGAGAAGACCTGGGATGAAGTTCTAGACCGTATCAGTTCCTCACTTAACGCAGAGTTTATGTAGTCTATCCAGAATCCGATGACGATGCGGAATCACTCCAGTATGATGGAGAACCTGAAGTATTCACCTGCGTAAGATTATTCCAAATGGAAGTGGCAATGTGATTATATGCCGAGTTTCAGCGATCAGGTTATCGGCTCTGTAGAAGAGGCATATGAGGAGCAATTGGATGAACAGGACCACGAATGCGAGAACTGTGGTAGCACTGATATAGAGTACACGATCAATATCAGCCGGGACGGAAGTGCCGATGGGGAAGGGGAGTGTACTGCGTGTGGCGAACAAGTGGAGGTAGAAATTGATGACGACGATGCTCGCGGAGAGCTAAGGGCTATCCAGGATCAGATTGAATCTTTAGAGGACACGCTGGACGATTTTTGACGTGACATAATACGCGGTAAATCCTCTAGTACGGAGACCGCGACTGAACCGTTGGCTCGAAAACTGGACCCGAATCTACACCAGGTTCAATATTTCCTGAAACGTATGAGATCTTCTCACGTTCTCGCTCCGCAGCTGCCGGGCTCATCTCTCCAAGGTAGTGGTTCCGGAACGTCTCCCAGTCTTCCCACCCTCCCCAACTCATCACGACAGCAGGGAGAACACCGCAGTCCCACAGCAGGTGACCGCCCCAGGTCCGACGGAGGTCGTGGACGTCGAGGTAGGTCCATCCCTCATCGCCGGTCTCCGCGTATCGACGCTCGCCGGCGCGCTTCACCCAGCGGTAGATCGAGTTCGGCTCGACGTTGACGATAGGCTCGTCGGGATCACGCTCGTAGGAGAGCGTCCGAACGGAACTGGAGAGTTCTTTCGGGATCGGCGTCTCGCGATACTTCCCGCGCTTCGCGTAGTCGTTCCACACACGCAGAAAGCCGTCGGGGGCGTGCGTGAAGTCGTTGCTGGTGACGCTGGCGATCTCTTCGCGACGGAGTCCGGCCTGAACGCCGAGCCGAAACGCGATCTCCTGCTCCGGGGACTTCGCCTCGTCGATGAGCGCTGCGACCTCGTCGTTCTCGTCGCTCTGGCTGAGCCAGACCCGCTTCCCGTCTCGTTCGGGATAGTCGTCGAGTCGCATAGTAGGCTTAACGAGGTAACGCTACTAAAAACCATGTGAGATAGCCATCTGAGGGGCGAGTTTGAGCGTAGAATCGGACCTATCGGTAGCCGAATAAGGGATTCGCGTACATGCCGCTAGCTACTTTGAAACCCTCGTAGTTGACAGAAACTCCCTGCGGGATACAGAGGATGAGTTTAGCATGGTTGTCGCAAAGTCAGTCTTAGATTATTACGCACGACGCCATTATTAGTACCGGAGAGAAAGCACTACATTACACGATACAGAATACCATTCACGTTTGATGATCCACCATTATCTCCAACGAGACTTGGTTCTCTCGGACTCTGTCAGAAGGTACAACGAGGATACGGCGTCGGTGATGTCGGGCGCAGCGTGGGTCCTTGATGGGGCAACAGGCGTAACAGACGAGACATATACAGATGCGCCGTCGGATGGTTGCTGGTACGTTCGTGCGTTCGACGACTACCTTCAAAAGAATATCCTGGACCGTTCAGCGACCCTCACTGAGCATGTTTCGAGTGCTATCTTCGAACTCCGTGAACAATTCAGTACGATTGCGCCAATTGAATCGATTGACGCCGCTGCTGAACCATCCGCCACAGGCGCAATTGTCCGCTGGGATGAGTCCAGTCTGGAATACTATGTACTCTGCGACAGTACGGTTCTCGTTGTCAATAACGGTGACATCGATACTTACGAGACCGACCGACGAATAGATGACTTAGAAACGGAGCAACGAGAGCAACTTCACCAACTTAAACGACAAGGGAACAGCTTAGAGGAAGCACGACAGCAACTCATGCCGGAGCTCCGTGAAAACCGTCGGAGAAAGAACACCCCGGGTACATACTGGGTTCTCAGTTTCGACCAAGCAGCGGCGACCGAGGGACTGACCGGGACCGTTTCGCTAACATCGACGACGACGGTGTATCTCTTTACCGATGGGTTTGATCGACTAGTGAACATCTACAACGCATATTCTGACTGGGAGGCGGCTATAGACACAGTTCAGAAGAAGGGTGTCGAAGCAACCGTAGACGAACTTCGGAGTATCGAGCGTGAGGATCCACAGGCAGACGACCACCTCCGGTTAAAGAAATCTGACGACACCACCGTCGTTCAGTTGAGATTCGAAACGGCTTAAATTGAAGTCCCAGAGCGTTCATTACTTCGAACAGTGAACCAAGATGAATGATGATCTGATTCTTAATAGTCATCTGGATACGCTGGCTTCAAGCGGCGAAGTGACAGATGATGATATCATCGCGTTTCTTCAAGAATTACCACCAGAAGAGCGGATTGAACACCAGGTCAATCTTGCAAAACTCATTGGGCAGATTCCAGAGGTGAAAAACCATCTTGAGTCGATTTTAGCTGATGATAAACCAATAGATGCTGAGTGCTTGGATCCAGTAGCCCTTCGCTTCGCAGCGTTCAAAGCTCTGGTGACGTTCCACCGCCGCAACAAGAACATCACCATGCTAGAGTCGCTTCACATGGACTACGGACATCTCTTTTCTGAACGACCGATGTATAACGAGAGCTACTCCGTACTTCTTCGCGTACGAGGACAACCGGACGATATCTATGAGGCAATCGATATCCAAGAGAACGTACTTGAAGAAGTGGCGGACAATCCAGGCATCTACCAAGCACACGCGAATACCATCACGCAAGCTATTGAGGATGGAATTATCTCCGGGAGTCAACGAGAGGAGTATCTTGAAAAAGCACGCCACTCTATCGACCGGGCAATCTCCTTGTGGCGAGACTACGGGAAATACCACGTCACGAAGGGGCGAATTCTCGCGTTACAGGGCCGTTTCGACGAGGGTCGCCGCAAGATAGAGCAAGGAATCGATTTGGAAGACCCAGAAAAAGACGACTACGCGATTCGTATAGGCCAGTTTCAACAGCATCTCCTTAGGACGGATTTCCGGGAATATGAATCTCAACTACAGGACAGACTAGATCTGGCGGAGGACCAGCTCGACAGTATCAAAGAGGACTCTGAAGAGGTCGTCGATCGCCTCCGGAACTCAATGCTACAGTTTCTTGGATTCTTCACCGCAATCATCGCCGCGATAATTACGACGACTCAGATTGCAACCAACTATTCGCCCACTGCTGCCGGCCATCTCATCGTTATAATATTCGGCGGATTGACCGCCTCGTTCGGCGGCCTGAGTATTATTATTCCGAAAGACGACGCGACCAGGCGGGGCCTGTATGTCACCGGCCTCGGCATCTTACTGATCGTCGGTGCTATGATACCCTTCTACCTTCTCTGATTCGGATTGTCTCAACACAACGTCTACTCGGTGTTTCTGCTAATACAGAGAATGGATGACGATGATTATCGCCTATGATCTTAGACGAGGAAAGCCTCAGTCAGGCGATCTGATCAACTCTGAGTTGCCCTCTGTGGCGGTTGAGGTTCGCCAGCTCTGTTGAAATACCATTCTTCAGATATATTCTTGCCTCAAACAGCCGGTCGATGAGAACTGCGAATTGGTCAGTCATCTACGGTTTCAGAAAGATTATGACAAACACTACTCGAACTGGTTTTGATGCCCTCCAAAACAGATGAACTACTCAAATCGATCCGCTATCTGCTCTTCATAATTGTATTTTTGCTCGGGCTTGGAGTCGCAGCACTCGGTGATATCGCTGTTGCGGTACGTGGTTACACGACAGGGATATCGACTGCTGCTCGCTCAATCGGGGGCGTAGTCGTACTTACAGAACTTGTGCTTCTATTTTATATGGTGCTTCGACCGAACGGGAAACAGGACTCAGCGAACTAAGTTTATCGAGTGATTCGTGATTTCCCTGTACTGACCGCGACTGGGTCAGAATATATCACTTGCTGAGGATTTCAACAAAGCCGGTTCGCCTACACTGGCGCAGGGACCTCACCCGTGCGTGAGTTCCTTGTCTTGAGCAATCAGTTCGTCAGGAAATTCTCTCTGACTCCATTCAAGATACGCGCCCTGTATACAGCAGCTCCGTTTCGTATTCCCTGCCGCCTGTCAGTAAGAGCGTGCCCGATACAGAGGATGTAGTCAGCACCTGAACAATGTTATTTTCTCCGTCTATATCCTGAATCAGCCGGCAGAATTCGCTTGCGAACTGATCGCTGTGGTTGCCACCAGTTTCAGATAGCGTCTTGTATTGTTAACGCGGCGCGCCAGAAGATTTTCACCGACTGAGAGGAGGACATACGGCTGTGAATATTCCGTCCTTCATTGAGGAATCGAATCGCCCGACCGCCCGCAGTCTGATTCGGGTCGTCGTGGCGCTAGCCCTCATCGGTCTCATCTTCTCTTACCCAGGAGCTATCTCATCGCCGTACAGCGATACGGGACTTGACGGATACTACGACAATCAGATAGTCGAACGAGCTGACGATATTGAATCGATTGAACACTCTGCGGTTACGGACGAGACGAGTGTCTACCAATATAATGAACTGTCTCCCGTTGCCAAAGAGGTGTTCGACAGGACACGGTCTGCTGCGGACGACTCATTTACGATAGTTCTTTGCCATGAGTGGACACTTACCTGCGATGAGTACTACGAGTCCGATGTCCCCGGTGAATTTCAGTACGGTGCCGTGGGGCACAACGTCGATGACAGCGAATTATATACTGTGATCGAAGACGAGGGAGAAGCATATGTTCTTCAAACGGGGGCTCTGGGGCACGGAGACGGGTGGGATCTGTCAGACCTCCCCTTGGTGATCAGTAGTTCTTTGATGGTGTTATTGGTCTCAGGTGTCCTCGTACACAATACGATTAGACCCCCAGAACAGAGCGGTAACGGCTTCGCTGCTTGGGATATCGGCGCTGCCTTTCTGATCGGGACCTTCGCTCTCGCCGTCCCGTATCTTCATATGTGGGACATCTTCTCCGTGTACTGGTCCCGTCGGTTGATAACGGGGGTCGTCGCTCTCGGTGTTCCGGTTTACTATCTCCAACTCAGGTAGTCGATGTCTCGCTGATCCCTCCGTCACGGGGCACCTTCCACCTGTACTGAGCGATCCGGCCTGACCGAATCCGAGAGGAAGTTAGTACGAGACTCGCGCCCTCTATTCAGCACGACCGCTAGAATGTATCACCGGCAGAGGATTTCAACAGAGCCGTAGCGCTCTAAAAACTGGAACCGAGTCAGCCTACTGAACGGGCTCGACTCGGACCGAGCCGTCATCTTCCTGCTCGAATACGAGGTGACCCTCGATACTCCCGTCGTCGCCTACCAGTCCCATGTCACGGAGGTGTTCTTTCGGGAACGTCACCCGACCACTCCCGCTGCCAGTATCGCTAACCTGCCTAATCTCACACATCGGCTTATATTATTCGCGAAGGTTACTTCAAAGTTCTGCGCAGACTGACCAGATTTTACAGATCTACCAGAATACGGACGTTTAGAGCATTAACGGCATGATTTGGGGTCGCACCATGACCGGTGTAACTCCGACCGGAGGTGACGCCTGCGCGTGAGCGGCGTCGCCGACGGCGATGACGACGGCGAAGAGCGGCAGCGGAGTACCTGGAGTGTTCTTTTCGAGAGGGCTGATTCGTGAGCGACGGACCACGCGGTCTCGTCGTCAGCGATCGGTTTCTCGAGTACCTTCAGAACTTCCGCAGGCGGTACCCGCTCGACATGGAACTAGCTGAAAAGTACGGTCTGCCCACCGGAAACGGGCATTTTCGGAATCCAATGACACGAATTCGCAGTAGCGGCGGCTACGGAGGTAGCGCATGAACATCAACATCAAGCGGACCGGACTCGCGGCGCTCATCGCGTTCGCGGTCCTCTCATCGATGGTCGCGACGCCCGTCGTGGCCGTCGGCGGCATCGGCTGGTCCGGTGACAGCGCGGCGCCAAACCCGACGCTGAACGCCGACGTGACGATCGACGAGTGGAACGGCGCCGACTTCTCGGACGCGCTCCAGTACTATGACGACAGCGGTGAGGCCGCGCAGCTCCCGGCGAGCCTCAACGAGTCGAACGACAACCCGATCACGCTGACCGCGACCGACATCGACTTCGAGCAGCGTGACGAGTTCCCGCGGAAGTCTGACGAGGACGGCGACAACGATGCCTCGGCGCTCGACGCGAGCGAGTGGACCACCAGCGGCGCGACCGTCTCCTCGACGACCACCGCGCCGAGTGTCGACGCGCTCAACTACGCTGGCAGCGCCAGCTCGGACTCGGCGACCTACTCGAACTTCACCGTCGTCGACGGCGAGAAGGGTTACCTGACGATCGCCGCCGACATCTCCTCGGCGAGCGGTACGCCGACGCTCCAGGTAACCGACGCCGACGGCGACTACGTCGAGATCGTCCTCTACGACTCGACGGCCGCCGCGAGCGACGACACCGTCCTCGCCAACTCGACCGGCGAGGGCATGGTCCTTCAGGAGCAGATCGGCGACCTGCCCGTTCAGGGCGGCGGTGACGGCACCTTCGACACCGCCGAGGATGTCACGATCTCCGGCGATGTCGACGCGGACATCTCCGTCCTCGACGCGGAGCGCACTCGCGAGCTTGAGTTCGGCGAACAGCGCGTCGAGAACGACGACGAGGAGCTTGAAACCGTAACGATCACCGAGCCGCGCGGGGCGTACTCGGTCGCCAACATGGACGGGTTCGACGAGGTCATGGCCGACGCGACGATCCACGGCCTGACCGTCGACGCGATGTTCCAGGCGTCCGACCTTCAGGACGCTGAGAACGTGAACGCCGAGTTCACGCAGGACAACGACTACCCGCAGTGGGACGCGCTCGGGCAGTTCGACTACCGGCTTCAGCTGCCCACTGCGTTCGACTTGAGCTACGCCGACACCGAGTTCGTCGACGACCCGACGCTGCCCGGTGAGCGGTACAAGACCGTCGAACTCGCCGAAGGCGTCGGCGACACGGAGTTCTCCGAGATCGACTCGTGGACCGACGTGACGAGCTCGTACGGCTCGGCCGAGGTCACGCTCGATTCGACGGTGAGCTCGGGGACGACCTACGCGGTGAGCTACGACCTTGTGCTGACGAACGGCGAGGTCTCGACGATCGAGTCGGCAGCCGGCGGCGGTGCCGGCCCGATGAGCGGCGGGAGCGGCGGCCCGATCAGCTTCATCCTGAGCATCCCCGGGATGATCCTGAGCGCGATCACCGGGCTCGTCGGGATCAAGATCTTCGGCGGAGGGTCGTAATGTCTGGAGCCGCTGACGAGCTCCCAAGCGGCGACGATCCGTCTCCGAACTCGGTGCTGACGGGGACGATCGGCTACCTGAATGCCGACGGGACGCTCGGCACACTGCTCCAAGGCGCGATCTTCGGGACGTTCGTCTCAGTGTTCACCGGCGGCGTCAACCTGATCCAGAGCATCGTCGGCCTGATCACCGCACCGATCGACTCGCTCGGAGAGGCAACTGAGGCGACGATCGACGCGACGATCATCGAACCGCTCTCGATCATCTCCGAGGGGGCGGCAGCCTCTGCGGAGTCGATCGCCAACCAGTTCGGACCGTTCGCGTTCCTAGTCGGGCTCGGTGTGCTGCTCGCCGGGTTCTGGTTGATTATCCAGTTTCTCCAGGAAGACGAAACGAGCGACACGTTCGTCGTGCCGGGGTTCCCGGACATCCCGTTCGTCGGGGTCGACGAGGAGAACGACGAGGGCTGACGATGTGCGGACCATCGCGACCCGGCCACGCGCTAGCGGGGGTGGAGAGCGGTGGCTGACGACGATCAGACGACGCTCAGCGACGAGGAGCAGTCGTTCCTGCTGAGCGGTACTTCGTCGCTCGACGGCGTCGACTTCCGCGCGGCGACCGGCATCGACGCGAGCAACCTCTCGCGGTCGGTCGTCGGAACGATCGGCTTCGCCCTCGCGGCGGCCATAGCGACGCTCGTTCAGGGAGTCACCGAGGCGTGGACACGGCTCATCGACGGGCTCGCCGGCTTCCTCGGTGGAACGCAGGAACTCGTGACGGGCGTCGCGAGCGACCTCGCGCCGGGAGCGGTGTACCGCGACGTTCCCGGCCTCATCGGCACGCTCGCCGACGGCTGGGTCTCGGCGATGGAAGGCGCGTGGAGTTCGGCGCTGCCGGACTCCGGGATCGCCGCGTGGCTGTTCGCGCTCGGCCTCGTACTGCTGACGTTCTACGCCGGGGCTCGCGGCCTCGACACGGTGTCGGAGGTGCTGGAATAATGGCAAACACGTTCCCGTCTGGCGGAGGCGGCGGCCCGGCAGGCGACGACGGAGCGTCGGATACGGCCGATGACGGCTCGACAGACGACTCGACGAGCGACGGCGGCACCGGTGGCGGAGGCGGCTTCTCCGTCGCGTGGGGTGCGATCGCACCGGACTTCCTCACCGAAAACGGCGGCGTGTTTCGAGCGTTCGCGAACAACCCGCGCGGGTTCGTCGTCGGCGCGGTGCTGACGACAATCCTCGAAGCGGTGACCGGCGTCGTGACCACGATCGTCGACCAGCTCGTGCTGCTCGTCGGCGGGTCGCAGCCGGCGCGGTTCGACGCACCGGGCGAGCAGCTCGGGCTCGCCGACGTCCCGGTGTCGATCGCCTCGACGCTGACCGGAGCGGGGAGCTTCGGCGGACAGGCGCTCCTCGACGGGATTGAGGCGTTCAACGCGACGCTGTTCGACGCCGCGGCGGCCGCGGGGCCGTTCGCGCCGCTCGTGATTATCGCGATTGCGTCGGTCGAGGCGGTCGTCGTGATCGTCGTGCTGCGCCGGCTCGTGTACATCGCGGCCGACCTGCTCCAACTCGGAGGACTGACAGAATGAACTTCAAGCAACTCGCGAAGGACCCGCTGGCGCAGTTGGGCGCCGGACTGAGCGGGATCGTCGCGCTCCTGAACCCGGAGATCTTCCTCGCGCTCTTCGACGCGCTGCTCGCGTCGGGACCGCAGATCTTCTCGGTAGTTTCGGTGAGCGCGCTGACGCTCCCGCAGGTGCTGCCGCCGACGTCGACGGCCGACTGGGTCGTCGTCGGCGCGGCCGTGCTGTTCATCGGCTACCTCTCCCGGCAGGTCCTCGCAAACCTCGACAGAGCAACATGACACACTACCACAGCGGACGAACCGAGATGAATCGGAAGCGGACGAACGGAGGTGACGGCCCGTGTCGGCGGTGACGATCGGGCTCGGACTGCTCGCAGTCGGGGCGCTGGTCTACGCGGTCGGCGTCGACGAGTCGCGTGAGGCGGCGGCTCGGGCCGGTTCGGGCGTAAAGCGTGGAGCGACGTCGGGCGTCGCGGCCGGCGCGGCCGGCGCAGGGCTCGGGATCCAGTTCGGCGACCAACTGTTCAACGCGATCCTCGCTGACCCGGGATTCGCGCTGGCGGCGGTCACCGGCTTCTTCGGCGCGCTCGGAACCGGCGGGTTCCTCGGCGACATCACGGCGGTTCAGTTCCTGCTCGTCGGGCTCGTCGTGTTCATCGGCGCGTTCGCGGTGTTCGGGGGTGACGACTGAGATGTCGGTCGGCACGCTCGAACAGGTCGTTCAGCGCTTCCCCGGTCGCACCGGCGAGTGGGCGTATCACGTCAGCCTCGGACTCATAGGGACGATCGGAACGGGGGTACTGGTCTCGAACGGCCTTGCGTCGACGCACGTCGGCGCCGGTGCCGCCGTCGGACTCGTGATAGCTACTGCGGTCGCTTTTACGGGTGCCTACCTGACGGCGGCCGAGCTCGACAAGCGGGGTGAGCGATGAGGCTGAGTCGGCGCCGTGAGATCCGCGGCTGGCTTCTCAACCGCCCCGAGGGCACGCTGTTCTGGGCGACCCTCGGCGCGTTCGGGGTCGGCGTCCTCGGTCTCGTGACGGGAGCAGACGCTGTCTTCGCCGGCGGGTTCCTCGCCGGTCTCGCTGGCGTCTACGTCGACAGCGAGGTGCCCTATGACGCGTGTCCGACCTGTCGGTCGAAGGTCGACGCGGTGAGCGAGCGGTACTGCTCGACGTGTGGCGTGCGTCTCGACGACCTAGAGGCGGCGCCGCCGATCGACGAGCGGGTCCCGGAGCGCTTCCGCCCGTTCGGGCTCGAAGAGATCGAACGCTCGCCGGACATCGACGCGATCGCCGACGGCGGGAGCTACGAGGAGGCCGACGCATGAGGGGACGCGCCGCGGTCGCCGCGGTCAGCCTCGCTGTCCTCCTCGTCGCGACGATGGCGACGCCCGCTCTGGCGGCCGTGGCGCCCACCGATGCCGGCCCGTCGCCGCAGGTCAACGGCAGCGACGTCTCAAGCGGGCCGTTCGA
Organism: Halorubrum sp. CGM5_25_10-8B; assembly: GCF_005435095.1. Taxonomy (NCBI): domain Archaea; kingdom Methanobacteriati; phylum Methanobacteriota; class Halobacteria; order Halobacteriales; family Haloferacaceae; genus Halorubrum; species Halorubrum sp. CGM5_25_10-8B. The sequence continues at coordinate 18,240 of NZ_SGTY01000024.1, forward strand.
CCTCAACGACCTCCGTCGCGGCGGGACCCAACCGTCGGCGGCGCCGCCGAGCGTCCGGTACGTCGGCGATCCCGACGGCGCGGTCGCGATCCGGTACCGCCCGGCCGACCCGCTCTCGAACCAGCCGGTGTACCTCGAAGGCGGAGAGACGCTGAACACTGACGAGATCGAGCTCTACTCGACGGTGTTCGGTGACTCGACGGGCGACTACGAGCTGGTCGTCGTCTACTGGAACGAAGAGACGCGACAGACCGAGAACGGCACGGTCGCGGTCGCGGCGGACCAGGAGGTTCAGCGGGCGGGCGTGACGATCGAAGACGGCTACGCGACGGCACCGGTCGCGCTGAACAGTCACTACGACGAGAGCGTTCAGGCGACGATGTGGCTCGAACGCGACGGCGACCCGGTTAACGGCGCCCGCTGGCGGTTCGAGCACGCGTCGGCGCCGGCGAGCCAGCAGGTTCAGATCGAGACGCAGGCCGACGCGTGGTGGTACTCGTTCCGGACTGCGATCCTCCCGGGCCTCGCGTCGATCGTCGTCGGGCTCTCTGCCGCGAGAGCGACGCTGAAGCGCACGGGCCGCGGCCCGGGCTACTCGCTGGCGACGTGGGGCGTCGTCTCCGTCTTCGGCGGCGCGATCGTCCTCGCGGGGCTCTACTACGAACTCGCGGTCGTCATCGCGAACCTCGACGTGCTGATGGGGCTCTCGCTGCTCCCGATCGCCTACGGCGGCGGCCTCCGCATGAGCCCGCCGACCGAACGGATCGCGTTCGTCCGGAAGGAGCTCACTGACGCGGTGAGCCTCCGGCGCGGCGAGACCGACAAGGAGGGTGCCGACCCGGAGGCGGTCCCGGACGGCGGCGAGCCGACGTCGAGCGTCACCGACTCGGTCGGGCTCGGCGAAGACGGTTACTTCGACGAGCTCTACGAGCAGCTGGCGATCAAGACGACCGTCCGCGCTCCGGACGGGCGTCGGATGGTGCCAAAGACGGGGATCCGCCCGTTCTTCGCGCGGCTGTTCTCGAGAGCGGCGCGGCTCGACCTCTCGCAGCTCCGGACGCGAGTCCGCGTCGAGGGAAGCGCCTCGCAGAAGGTGTACGTCGACCCCGACGAGGACAGCGCGGTAGACCATCGCCCGGCACGACTCCGGCGCCGGATGCCGGCGTGGCACCGGCTCCCCGAGCCTGACGAGGGCGAGGAGCTGTCGCCGATCACGCGCGGCCTCTACGGGCTGCTCACGGTCGCGACGCTGGCGCTTCCGCTCATCGGATGGTACGCCGGTGACGCGGTCGCGAACACGCCGACGGTCGGCGCCGGCGTCGGCCTCGTGCTGCTCGCACTGGAGAGCTACGAGGCCGTCGACGGCGCGATCGACTTCGAGCCCGCGCCGCGCCATGACGTGACCGCCGATGCCTCGCTGACCGTGCTCCAGGGCGAGCACGCGGACGCGAAACTGCTCGAAGACTACGAGGAGATCGCGTGGAGCGAACGCATTACGACGGCGCTCGAAGCCCGCGAGGTCGACTCGCGGCGCGACCGGACACTGATCCGCTCGTTCCTCGAGGACGAGGTCGGACTGAGTCTTGACGCGCTCGGCCTCGACGAGAACGCGGCGAGCGAGCTCGACACGGAGGAGACGGAGTTCGCGTTCGACGACGTCGACCCGGAGACGCGCCGGGTGGAGGCCGACGATGACTGAGGCCGCCGAACCGGTCGTCGACGAGGAAGTGCCGCGAACGACGCGGCCGGCGCTCGACGTCCTCGACCGCGACCAGGACCGGCTACTCTACGAAGGCGACCCGACGCGGGAGCCACCGATCCAGCCGCTTTCCGAGGGATTCGACAGCGCGTTCTACGCGCTCTCGTGGTATCAGGCGGCCGGGATTCGGACGCTCGGTCACGTCGACCGGGTGATCGAGCCGGCCGACATGCTGCCGCTGAGCGGGCTACTGGAGAAGCTGCTGACGGTCGACGACGACCGGCAGTCGGTGTACATCCGGCGGCGGCTGGTCGAGAAGCTTGACGACGCGTGTGACCTCGCATACCGGCAGTTCCGCGAGCGCGCAGGCGAGCGAGTGGAAGACGCCGGCGGGGAGACGTGGAAGGACGTCGACCCCGACGAGGAGTCGAACCCGCTGATGCGGCCGGCGTTCCGCCAGCTCGACCAGGGACAGGCCGCGGCGTTGCTGAACCTCTGGACCGGCTTCGAGGATCGCGAGGCGCTCGGCCGGTGGGTGCGCTCGCTGTCGGCGCCGACGAACGGGGAGAAGCCGAGCGGGCTGCTCGACGAGATCGTCGCCTCGCCGCCGCTTCTCGAAGCGCTGCTCGACCAGGACGAACAGGAGGCGAAAGTGACGCGGTACCGCTTCGCGATGAGCGCCGTGATGCCGTCGTTCCTGTCGGCCGCGCGGACGCTGAGCGGCGGCGAGCGGACGGACAGTAGCGGACCAACACACGGAGCGTTCAATTCATGAGCAAGTCGGTTTCGAGCCGAGAGAAGCGTCGACGGAAGAGAGAAGAGGTCCTCCAGCGGCTTCGCGAGGACTTCGAGCCGTGGGAGAAGTCCCGACAGGCGCGCTACCACGCCGGCGAGAAGTCGTGGAGCCGGCTGTCGGACATCCACAACGACGGCGAGAAGATATATCAGTTCTTCAAGGATAACGACGGGAACAGCCTAAAACCGTTCTGGCGGAAGCTCGAACGGCTGTCTCGGAGCGTCCGTCGAGAGGGACAGCAGGCGGCGCACCCGGTGTATCGCTACCCGAGCGCGTACCTCGACGCGATCATCCACCTCGACGACGCCGAGAAGTGGGCGCTCGAAGAGGGGCGCCTCGACGACGACATCGTCGCCGAGCAGCCGCGACCGCGCCGGAAGGTGCTGGAGTGGCTCGCGAAGCCCGAGAACGAGGACGTTCTCATGGCGATGGGCGACGGCGGGACTGACCTCTGGGCGCACTCCGAACCCGGTGAGGGGAAGACGTCGTTCGCGAACGTCATCGGCGGCGTTCGGATGCCCGAGATAAACAACGAGACGCTGCTGTGGATGCTGACGCTCGACGAGCTCGAGTGTCTCCCGCTGGCGCCGTTCATGACGGTCGCCGTGCCGGAGGGCATCGAGTACGAGGTTCACGCCAAACCGCGGAATCCAGCGCTCCCGACCGTGGTGATCGAGCTGACCGACGTGTTTCGCGACACGATCGAGTACACCGACCCGCGGGACCTGATGACGAAGATCGTCCCGGGCGGGCTCTACGCCGTGCTGCCGGACCCGCTGTTCCGCGGGTGCGAGCAGCTGACGCGAGCCACGTACACGCCGGCTCACAAGGCCGACGAACCGGCCGAAGTGACGCCGCTGCGGGACGTGAACTTCGCGTTCCTCGAAACGCGGGCGAAAGACGACGAGTTCCTCCACCCGACGACGATGGTGAACGACGAGTTCTCCGACCTCGTGCCGCTGAACCCCGAAGCCGACGAGAACGACACGAACCGGAAGGTGAAGGGTTGGCCCGTCGCGCAGGGGAAGGCTCGGAAAAAGAATCTCTCGATGATCAACCTCTCGCATTCGATCGCTCGGTGCGACGAGGGGCCGCGAGAGAAGAACCGGTGGTTCGTGACCATGCCGAACACGCCGCCGCCGGCGAATTCCCTGTCGGGCATCGGGAACGTCCCGATCAACATGAACTACATCAACACGTTCGCGGACCGGAAGGGCCGGGCGGTGATCTGGCGGAACGACAACTTCGCGCCGATCCAGTGGCCGAACCCGTACCGTCGATACCGGTTCCGCGGCGAGATCTCGGTGACCTACCCGCGCCGAGAGGAGGCCCTCGATGCGCTATAGCCCGGAGCGGTACCGCGAGGATCGCCGCCAGCAGCGGCTCAACCGACAAAATCCTATATCGAGTGATATGGGTACCCGCGAAATCGGTCGCGCTCGGTCTGCTCGCTGCCGACCACAGCGCAGCCCATACGCGCGCGTATATACCGAACGTCACGGGGGGGGACCTACCCATGACTAAAAACACACCAGAAAGCCACAGCGAAGACGACGACGGAGAGGAACCGAATCGCGAACTGAAAGCGACGGTGAAAGCCTACGCGCTGCTCGTCTACGCGTACCTTCGAGGCGGCCTCAGACGAGTCCTTGACGAGCTCGCGAAGGCGGCCGACGAGATAGCGCCGCAGCTGACGGGTGCGCTCTCGGGTGTGTCTGTTCCGGCTCGCGCGTGGAAGCCGCTCGGGCTCGCGGCCGTGCTGCTGATCGCGGCCGTCGCGATACCCGCGGCCCCGCTCGGCGACGACCCGAGCGCGAGCGTCGAGACGCAAGAGCCGGTCGAAGGCGAGACGTTCGAAACGGAGACCGAGCCCGACACCGACTCGGTGACGAGCACCGAACCGGAGCGGTCGACGCTGAACGGTGCGACACTCAACGAGCTGCCGAGTTCGTTCCTCGGCGGCTCGCCCGACGCACCAGCGCCGCCCGAGAACGTCCGCGCGTCGGCCGGCTCGCAGACGATGAGCGTCGAGACGGCGGTCGTCGACGGCGAGCCCGCGATCGTCCTCGAAGACGACCGGACGCACGACGGCCGCTGGGTCTCCATCAAAACGTCGTGGTTCGAAGATCAGTTCGGCGAGGTACCGAACGCGGCGTACGTCACCCACGAGGACGGCTCGCGGTACGCGGCGGCGCTGAACGTACGCGGCGACTCGGCCGCGTTCTACGTGCGTGGCTTCTCGACGAACACGGTCACGTTCGACGGTGAAGTGTCGCTCTCGGGCGAAGAGGCCGGCGACGGCACCGAGTTCCAGTACGACCTCAACGCGACGGATGTCGGTGCTCCGTCGATCGACCTGACGGGCGTCGAGACTACAAACAACCGAACTGTCTCGGCGACGACGACGGGCACGATCGACCCCGATATCGGTGGGACCGCCGCTCCGCCGGAGACGACGCTTAGTGTCGAGGGGAACGGATTCGGGAGTCGTACCGTTTCGGACTCGGTAACCAGTGTCTCGGACGGCTACTCGACGAGCGTGAATCTCGAAGGCTCGCTCACCGATACGCCTGAAAGTGCGGCTCCGACGATCGATGTGACGGGCGTCGAGAACACCGCGCCGGCGTCGACGAGTGCGAGCGTGTCGAACGGCGACACACTCCCGATCGACATCGGCGGGACGACATCGCCGCGCGACGAGACGGTCACGCTCACCGGGGTCGAGATGACCTCGGCGGGGTCGCTGTCGGCGGGTCTCGTCAACGACGGCTACTCGTCAACGATCGACGTTGGCGGTAACCAACCGGTCGATGCGGCGATCACGCTTACTGGGCAAGAGTCGACGACGAGCCGATCGATCTCGCGTGACTCTGTGGGTCCAAGCGAGACGGAGACAATCTCGTCTAACGGCAATGACGGCCTCTCGGATGTGTCGGCGACCGTTACAGGCACAACTCGTGTGACAAATATTGACGGATCTGAGTTGTCCTATCTGTACGGGTATTTAACTGGTGTTTCAGATCCCGCGCAGACAACAACTGCCGATGTGTCTAATCAAAACACAATAACTCAGGTCAAAGTGGATGCTAAACCAGCGGGCACCTCGTCAACTGTTAAGTTTTATCTCGACGGGGATCAGATCGGCTCTCTTTATTACACTTCTGACACAACAAAAGTGATAAATGTAAATAAAGATGTGAGTAATCTCGACAATCTTGACGTTAAAATGGACGTGACTGCTGACGGGAATCTTGAGCTAGCCTCGGTTGCTCTCGAACAAAATCCGGATCTGAGGGTCAATGGTGACTCTGTCAATGATGGAGAGACGATCTCTCTGCCGTCAACCGACGAGCAAAGCGTCACGATCGAGGATCTCAGCGGAGGGGCGATAAGCTATGATATTAGCTGGCAGGATCTCTATATCACGTCCGATCCATCCGTGACTATTGGGGGATCGACCGTCACGCACACAGGGGATCTAAATGATGGAGAGACGGTAACAAAGTCTGCTACCCTCTCGACAGGCTCGCAATCAGTCGACGTGTCGACGGGGCATGAGCTCGGTGTCTCTGCCTCATGGACGGAGGTGACGGCGACGGAGGATCCGTCGGTGACGGTCGGCGGCTCGACCGTCTCCCACTCGGGGATTCTCGGGCCGGGTGAGACGGTCTCGGAGTCGGTCGATCTCTCGGTCGGCACGCAGTCGGCGGATATATCGGCTACCGGACCGGTAGACGTGTCGGCCTCGTGGACCGAGGTCAGCCAAACGCACGATCCCGTCGTGGAACTGAACGGTGAAATCGCCTCTCACACTGGAACGCTCGCCGACGGTGAGACGGCATCGCTGACGCTTCCCGAGAGCGCCGTCACAACCGGGGGCAACACGGTCTCGCTCAGTCTGCCCGGCGTCTCGGACGGACCGGGAATGCGAGCCGATCTGAGCTACTCGTTCGAGGAACTCGACGGGACGCTCGCTCCCGAAGTCGACACCGACGGCGACGGCACGCCCGAGGTATCGTCAGGAGAGGTCCTGAGCGACGGAGAGACCGCCTCGAACACGATTCAGCCCGAGGTCGGCGACACGTGGAGCGTATCGGCGGGCGGGAACGCGCCGACCGTTTCCGCGGACATCACCGAGCGCACACAGACGCGAAGTCCGACCATCGAGATCAACGGCGAGCAGGTCGGCCTCGACGGCACGCTCGCGGACGGCGAGACCGCCACGCTCGACGCGAGCGCCTCGTGGCTCCAGTCCGGGACGAACCATGTCACCGTCTCGACGAACTCGCCGGCAAGCGGGCCGGCGTCGCTCGTCACGCTCGACTACAGCCACGGCGCCGAGACGGCGACCGAGGCGACCGTCGAGGAGACCACCTGGTCGCAGACGACAACGGTCGCGAACACGTGGGCGTCGGCACGCTCGAACGCGAGCGTGACCGTCCCGATGAACGACCGCGTCGTCGACGTGCGGAGCGTCGAGGTCCGCCGGAACGGGACCACGTGGGACCCGCTCGCCGCGGACCGGTACGAGCTCAACGGCACCGACCTGACGGCCGAGCTCGGCGACATCGCCGAAGGCTCGATGGTCGAGGTCCGCGCGACCGGGTCGAAGGTCCGCGTTCGGGACGGGTCGATCACGGTCCTCGAACCGACGACGTCGTCGGACCGGCTCGACACCCGGGTTCGCGTCGACGACGCCGGGCCGGACTTCGCGCTCTCGGTCGATGAGACCGTGTTCAGCGACCGCGTTCACTACGCGGAGAACTCGACGTGGGGCCCGCAGACCGGTGCGACGACGATCACTGCGCAGGGCGACCAGACGCTCGCGATTCCGAACGCGACCGTGGGTGCGCAGACGACCGTCCGCACGTGGCCGGTCGAGGTCGCGCCCGTGACCGGGCAGGTGACCGTGACCGACCTCGCGGGCGACCGCTCTGAGCCCGGTATCACCGTCCGCGGTGACGGGAACAGCGACGTCGACTACACGTTCACCGGCGCCGCCGACGGGAAGCCGTACATCCTGTGGTCGGAGACGAATGAGATCGTCCGCGACGAGGCGCTCGCCTCGTCGCCGATCACGCTCACCAACGACAACTCCGACGAGACGCTCGTCTTCCTCGTCGACGACGGAAGCGCGAGCAGTTCCGGCCCGGGCGACGGTCCGACCGGGAGCGTCGGCGGCGGAGGCGCTGGCGGCGGGCCGATGGCCGGCGCCGACGGCGGCGTCCTCGCGCAGCTTCAGGGCATCGCCCCAAGCGGACAGACGCTGCTGCTCGGCGTGACGCTGCTCGGCGGGCTGTTCGTCGTCGGGCGGCGGACGGGAGTCATCACCGAGGAGCGACAGGCGGCCGCGACGAGCGCTGCGGGCTCGGCAGCGAGCACGGTCGGTGGGCTCGTGGAGCGAGCGATCGCGAACGAGATCGTCTTCGGCGTGCTGCTGCTGGCGGGCGGCGGCTGGCTGCTCGCGTCGGGCGTACTACCGGAGCAAACGACGCTGATCCTCTCGCTGGCAGCGGTGCCGGTCGCGATGTTCCTCGTGCTCCAGCAGTTCGACCGGTTCGACTTCCGGATCTGGGCCGGGTCGACCGCACTCGTCGGTGTGCTCGGCCTACAGGTACTCGCGCCGGAGCTGTTCGAGACGATCGCGGAGGAAGCGGGCGTGATAATCGTCGCCGGCGGGCTGCTGCTCGCGTGGCGAGCGGTATCGGCGTGGCGCGCCGAGGCGAACACGCCGGACGAGGTGAACCGGATCGAGATCTCGGGCGACGACGGTGAGAACTGATGTTCGGGTTCCTCGGCAGCCACCTCGGACAGTCGGCGTTCGTCGGCGTCGCGGCGGTCGTCGTGCTGCTGAAGTTCCGACGCTACCGCGCGGTCGGCGGTGCGGCGATCGGTGCAGTCTCGTCAGCAGCGACAGTCGGCGTCGCGGTCCTCGTCGTGCTGTTCGGGCTCGTCGCGCTCGGCTACTGGGAGCCGCCCGTCTCGGAGATCATCGGTGACGTTCTCAGCGCGGGGCGCGCGCTCTACGACATCGTCGGCGAGTGGGTGCTCAGGCAGACCGTCGAGCGCCTCGAAGAGTTCGCGGCCGCATAGCGCCGGTCGCAAACTGACGGCTCTTTCTCGGCGCGTGCTGCGCCGCTGTGAGGATTTCCACACGGTTACACCGAGTAGTCCGGGTCGAACTCAGCGTGGGTCTCCTTGTACTCTCGGAGGAGATCACCAACACCAGTGATCGCGGACTCCATCTCAATTATCGGATTCTTGCGCATCTCGTGGAGCCCGACTTTCGCTTTCAGTTCGCTTGTGTTTGTCCGATTCGAACCCCTGGCGTCACGGTACTCCCAGTCCTCGTGATCCATGCTCGCGCACAGGACCTGCGTAATCTCGATTGGTGGCGTGTCGTCCGGCGCAGGCGCATCATCCGTGGGAGATTCGCTGCGCGCATTGATGCGATAGTGGATACCGAGGAGCCACCCCTCGACATTGTGGTGCGCGTAGAACGTGTTCCCCATCGATGCTTTGATTTCGAGGCCCGGACCGTTGTCGGAGTCTTTGACGGCGTAGTCTTCAGGCCATTCGTGATCGTTTCCATCGTAGAGTAAGTCCGGATACCCGTCGTCGAGACGGTTGAGGACGAAGTCCGGTGACTCCTCGGCGAAACGGGTCGTGAGGCGATGGCTGACGAACCCTCCAATCGCATTGTTCGCACGGAACTGTTTGTGGAACCGTCCGTATCCCTCTTCGAGGTGCCACTCGTTCACCTCATGCCAGTACTCGTAGAAGCTCTCGATCGCGCTTACGACCTGCGGGACTTCGAGTCCGTAGGGGAGCTCCGCGTCATGGTTGACGAATCGCTCTTGAACTTCCGGCCGCTTCATGTTTCGTCGAGTCCCATTTGTACGTCTGATTCCGCGAGATGGTCGAGGACGCGGTTGTCCGGGTCAATGCTCGAAACGAATCGCAGGAGTCGCTGAACGCCGTCGGGGTTCTCCTCGATGTTCGCGAAGAAGTGGACCATCCCGTGGAGGCCGCGGTTCTGCTTGTGGTAGTCCCAGAATCGGAGTCGACGGGCGAGATCTCCATCGTCCAGAACACGGACATCCGCATCTTCGAGTGTCTTGCGAGCCTCCGGCCCCACTTCGGTACAGATTGCGATGGCGATCGCGGTTGTGTTCTGTGCGACCTTCATCATCGTGCCGAGCTCGGCACTGACGTTCGACTCGTCGATGACGCGGTCCTTGACTTCGACCGAGATCATGAGGTCAGGACCGTGGTACCCGTCGATATCGCCGTACCGCTGCTGGCGCGAGGAGCCGGTTCGAACCTTGCTCGCGCGGAGGGACAGGTGCGGCCACTCCGCCTTGACATACCCGTAACAAAGGGCCTGGTACGCCGATCCGCCCTGCTCGTTAGGGGCTTTACGCGTGTAGTCTCGGAGCACCTTCAGGAACGGCTCTTCGAACGGTGGGTCGCGTCGTTCGTACTCGCTCGATTCCAGCCGCTCCAGCCCGAGGTCGAAGAGCTCCTGTGCGGCGGCGACACGACCGTCGCGGGATAGCCGGAACGCGAGTTCGAGCATGTCGTCGTACCGTTCCCACTCTCCGGTGTGGTGTCCCGGTGAACTCGGGAAGTTCGTTCGATTCAGATCCTCCCGGAAGAGTTCGATCAGTTCGTTGTGGAACGTTCGAATCCCTTCCCGAGTACTACCCCGTTTTAGCGTCAGCGATGACTTCGCTGTACTCTCGTAACGGTCGAGGATATCGTCGACGGTGATGTCGGGGTCGTAGCCAGCGAGCCAGTCGTCGTGTTCCGCCAATTCCTCCGCGAGCACGACAAAGTCGATCGCGAGTCCGAGCGTCCCCTTGGAGGACTTGAACTGCGTCTCCGCCTCCGACACGAGCGCCTCGATTATCGTATGCTCCGCGTCAGAGATTTCTTCGTCTGAGCCGTCGTATTCGGATAGATCCGACTGATTTTCGAAGTAGGTGCTCGGGAAGTGGCTCCGCAGAAACGCCTCGATCGCCTCGTGTTCGTGATCAGCGCGATCGTCGCTCCATATGCTCATCTGAGTATACTGTCCGGTTCACAGACACGCATAGAAATGTTGGCATTACAATCAGCAAGGACCTAATTGTAACATCCACATTTCCAGTGCTCGGTAGGAACGTATTAGAGAACATCAGAAGATACGCTGCGGCTTAGATAACCTACTCAAGATTTTCTAGAATCTGGATAAAACGAAATGCCGGAGAACCGTAGTTACTAGTATCACCTCTTGCTATCTCTTGTAATTCTTCGATACGAGCCGTGTACTCATCGTTAATAACCAGTCCAAAGTCTTCACCCGTTTTGGACTCAAACTCCTCCTCAAGTCGCTCCAGTCCTTGGATTAGATACCCTCTATTCTGACCACCCGTCACGACTGGTGCCCAGAACTGGTACGAATACTCTGCGTCGGGAAAAGTTCGGCTGGCATATCTATGTCCGTCGAGAAATTTTCGCCATAATGTTTCCAAGGAGTGGTGATATGAGCTAGTATTCGAATATTCCATCCACCAGCCATCTCGGTCGTCTGGGGTTCCAGAATAAAGCCCCCCACCCAGATGAGTCACAACCTCACAGATATAGATACGCTGTCCTTTGCCTTCCTGGTGAGTATCAATAGCAAGGACATCCGTCTCCATTTGATCGCCCGGCTCTGCTGAGCGATTGTTGTAACTCACCACCTCACAACCATTCAATCGCTGGTGGTATGCGCCAACGAGCAACTCTCCCCAACCAGCACTTTGGGACATGGACTGGTGACTGACCGCGTGTACAATAGTTCTCTCGGCAGCTAATCCATGCTTGTCAGAAATAACGTGTCACGGCGAGAGGTGCTTCAAGGCCGTAGCGTTAATCGGCGAAGTCTAGTGTAACCTGCTGCGCGTGCCCGCCGATATCGGATTTCTCTTCCTCAAACTCGGCGAGGTCCATTCCCCCGCACCGAAGCTTGTAGATGCGCTCTCGTTCATTCTCGGTCAGCGTCTGGCTGTAGACGCTCTGCTTGAGGTAGTAGCCGACGGACTCCGCGAGGTACGGCGGCACTGCGTTCCCGATCTGCTTCCGGACCGAGACGAGCCCGCCGTCGAACCGGTACCAGTCGGGGAACGTCTGTAGCCGCGCCCCCTCGCGCGGCGTGAGCCCGCGGTGCTGGAACGGGTGGATGCACCGGGCGCTGGAGGGCTTCGACATGTTCGACGTGATCGCGACGGCCGGCTCCTGCGAGTCGAGTCGGGAGTAGGAGTTGTGGTAGCCCGAGGACGGCTGGAGTTCGTCCGGGATCTCGGTCCGGTTCCCGCCGTCGGAGATGTGTGATATCATCTCCACCATGTCCTCGGTGTGGTTCGCGGCTTGGTGGTGGGTGAGATCCGTGTTGTCGCCCCGGAGGTCGTCCTGAATAACCGTCGTCGGCTCGGCGTCGTACTCGGTCTTCTCCTCGCCGGGGCTGACTTCGGGGAGGTCGCCGATTCCGGCGATCACGCCGGGCGTCTCGATCGGGTCTAACTCGAAGCCGTCGAAGGGGAACTCAGTCGTCGAGCGCTTCGTCGCGAGCACCAGCAGGCGGTGTCGCTGCTGCGGGACGCCGAAGTCGGACGCCTCCACGACGCGGTAGCTGACGTCGTAGCCCATCTCGCCGAACGACTCCTCGACCGCGTCGAGGAACTTCCCGTCAGCGGTGTTTTGCATCCCACGGACGTTCTCGAACAGCGCCGCCTTCGGATCGAGCTCGTTCACCCACGAGATGAAGTTCACGAAGAGGTGGTTCCGGTCGTCGCTGCCGTCGGGACTGACCACTTCGGAGAATCCCTGACAGGGCGGGCCGCCGGCGACGAGATCGACGGTGTCGCGGCCGACGACCTCGGTGACATCCTGGTTGTCGACCTCGCGGATGTCCTGGGTCAGCTCGTCCGGCTCCAGACCCTCGCGATTGTTCGCGAACGAGGCGCGGGCGTCGTCGTCGACCTCGACGGCGTGGACGAGCTCGAAGCCGGCGCGCTCGAGGCCGACGGAGAGTCCGCCCGCTCCCGCGAACAGATCGACGTAGGTCAGGTCCTGCTGACTCATCTATCGGAGAGTGCCGCTCAACTGTATTTAATCGTTGGTACTGGGAGAACCGTTGGAGAGGCGACTCGTTCGAAGGATGATCGTCACAGAGTCCCTCCCTGAGCAAATTTCATATCGTGGGGCGCTGAAGCCGACATATGAGCGGTGACCTCGTTGAGCTCCCGGTTGAAGTGGAGGTCACGTCAGAACGGTACGGAACACTTCGGTCGGTGAACGTCGTGACTGGGGACGATATTCCACCGGAGTTAGATACGCAAGATTGGCGGCTCGAAGAGCTCTCAGCAGAGTCGCACGTCCGGGATCAGATTAATCTCGGAGGGATCGACGAAACGACGATAGTCGGTGTGGTACTGGTTGAGACTGGAACGCTGGAGTGGAAGTTTATCGAGGAACAGAAATCAACATAACTCCGAATCTACGTTGCCTTGAGAGAAGTACTAATGTACGCGATTTCGAGAGAAACCGTAGAATACATTACTGACATATAACAGCCAACCACTTTCGATCCGGTTAGATGAGATTTTTATCCCCCGGTGAAATGTATAGATGTATGAGCATTCGCGCCGTCGATTTATTTTGCGGAGCTGGGGGTCTTACCTACGGTCTCCAAGAGGCAGGAATCGACGTTCGCGCCGGGTTTGACATCGAATCCGAATGTCGCCATCCATATACCGAGAATAATAGCGATGTCGACTTCGTGGAGGGTGACCTCAGCGACGACGTTTCTAACGCTGAAATCGAGGAGTACCTTTCCGCCGGCGAGGACGACTACACTCTGATTGCTGGGTGCGCACCGTGTCAGCCGTACTCTACGATGAGTAACGGCAATAAAAATCGCACAGAGGATCACGAAAAGTGGGGGCTAATGGACGAGTTCGCAGAGATTGTAGCTGATATTCAGCCCGATCTCGTTACGATGGAAAATGTTCCTCAAGTTCAGAAACACGACCCCTATGATGACTTCTGTCGTCGACTGGCAGAAGCGGGTTACCACATTAGCGATCGCGTTGTTGATTGCCCCAACTATGGAGTACCTCAACAGCGAAAGAGAATGGTCCTTCTTGCATCTAAACACGGTCGTATAGAACTCCAAGATCCAACTCATGATCCAGATGAAGTGACTGTTGAATCTGAATTCAGCAAACACAACTTCTGTGAACTAGAGGCTGGTGAGACTTCAGATGACGACTTCTTACACAATGCGCGCGGTCTGTCTGATACCAACAAGAAGCGCATTAGACATTCGCAGCCGGGTGGAACTTGGAAAGATTGGCCTGAAGAACTCCTTCTGAAGTGCCATAAGAAAGATTCCGGACGGAAGTATATCGCGCCATACGGCCGTATGGAGTGGAATAAGCCCGCACCCACGATCACTACACAATTTTATAACTACGGAAGCGGCCGGTTTGGTCATCCGGAAGAGGATCGAGCAATATCTGTCCGCGAAGGTGCTACACTACAGACTTTCCCGAGCGACTACTCATTCGTACAGTCAGAGGAAGAACTAAGTGTCAAGTCTGTTGGAAAACTAATCGGAAACGCAGTGCCTGTTCGGCTTGCTGAGGCAATCGGTCAGAGCCTCATCCAACATATTCGAAATGAGGATCCTCAGACCCAGTTACAGACCGTCTAGTATATATTGAACTTATCTACATTAACTGATTCTCAGAGTTCGTGGATTTAATAGGATTGATGTTATTGAGATATAACGATGAGTCAATCGCGGGGGCAAAATACGATCTTGGCTCGCCTCCAAGAAATCGACCGGTATGATTTCGAAGACTTCGTTGCAGATATATTCGAAATTGCAGGATGGGAGACGAGTGTTACTCAGGATTCAGATGATGGCGGTGTCGATGTTATCGCACGAAAGACTACCCTTTACGAGGAAAAAGCATCAGTACAAGCTAAGCGTCTAGATAGGGGGAACAAAGTCGGCAAACCCGAAGTTTTGGAATATTCTGCGCTCGATCGAAATGATATTGATACAGATGTTGTCGTAATTGCTACGACAGCTCCATTTACTCGTGGAGGCTACAGAGCAGCTGTAGAACATAATGTTAAGTTGATAGACGGAGCTATGCTGGCTGGCTTTGTTGAAGCTCAAGATGCTACTGACCTCATCGATGATTATGCGCCAGATATAGACGAAATCGAATTGGGGGAAGATGAAGTATTTGTAACGGGCGAGGCAGCTCGCGAGGAATATCTGAGAGAGCGGCCGGTGTCTGCCTCTGTAAAAATCTTCAGAGAAAAAGATCTAATCGACGCAGTAGATTTGATACAGAGTTCTGAGGTGGGGAAAGATCAGATAGATTGTCTGTACGAACTAAAGTCATCAATCGAGAATGGAGAAGGAGATATCCCCATAAATTCTCTCCTGAATTATCCTCAAATAATTGACCAGAATTGGCATGATGTGAGTTATCTAGAGGAAGTTTGTGAGCGGGTTTTTGAACTTTCTGACGGAGGCGCTGTAACTCCAGATGAGTTTGATTTGCTGTGTTTCCAGTACCGGGAGAAAGTCGCTATTCAAACTCTACTCCCAACGGATACACCGGTTGGGGTGGATGAATTTGCATTTCTCGAGACTTGTGTTGACTGTATTGCAGAACTAGAAATTGTTGACGATGATAATCCAGATGGGCTTATTCTTGGGTGTAGGCTAGACAATATAGACAGGAAAATTGAACGCAACAAGCATTATGGAATTACAGCCAAGACGTATCAGGAAATACTAGAGAGGTCTATCCGCACCAACGATGAACTACTGCGCGCGGTCATGCCGTATTTTCGAGCATCAAACGATGAAGAAACGCTTGAAAAAATCGACCTGCTCCGGGAGACGGTGAGCTAACAATGAGCGATCAAAACGCCACTAACGACGATGACGGCATCGAAGAGCCAGAGCTAACAATGACGTTGGACATGAATATTCTCCAACACCTAGGGCTGAAAATGTATACCAGTCTCCCAGCAGTAGTTTCTGAGTATGTAGCAAATGCATGGGATGCGGGAGCGACTCAAGTTGATATCTCTTTCCCGACTGATGAGTCGATGAATGGTGATTACAAAATTACTGTTGAAGATAATGGGGTCGGTATGACGTATGAAGAAGTAGAAAATAAATTCTTGGTCGTAGGGCGCAACCGGCGACAAGACGAAGGAGATGACGTAGTCGAAATCCGTGGTATGACTCGTCCGGTTATGGGACGCAAGGGGATCGGGAAGCTCGCTGGATTTGGCGTGGCAGGGACTGTTATTGTTAAAACATTTAATGATAGCCAATACGTTGAATTTGAGTTAGATTATGACCAAATGAAAGAAAAAGGAAACGAAGAGAATCCGGCTGATACAAGTACATACGATCCCCAAATAACGGATTACGGAATTAGCGAAGAGAAGGAACACGGTACAATTGTTACTCTTACAGATCTAGATCGTGAGCGTCGGCCAAGTTCCCGATACATCGTAGAAAGGTTGGCTAGGAGATTCTCAGTTATCGATGATGAATTCGTAGTTAATGTTAATGATAAGCGTGTCGAGCCGACAGATCGAGGATTGAAATCTGATTGTCAATATATAGAAAATTTCGACGAGAATATCGAAGATAGCCAAGGAAACGAATACAATGTTCGGGGTTGGATAGGCACAATGGAAGATCGGGTTGAAGAAGAGCAGAAGGGAGTAGCTGTAATGGCGAGAGGAAAGCTCGTCCAAGAGCCCACCTTGTTCGGGGTTTCAATGACTAAAACTGGCCAATTTGCGCTTGAATATCTTGTTGGCGAGATTCACGCAGACTTTGTTGATGATGATGAATTGGATCTGATTTCTACAGACAGGAGCAGCCTCGCATGGGGTAAGGAACCAGCAACTCAGCTGCGAGACTGGTTGAAAGACGAACTCGCAAGAGTAGCTGATGAAGGGGCTGCTATTCGCAAAGAGGATCGTCTAGCAGACGCCAAAGAAACGGAAAGCTACGACGAGAGAATAGAAAGCCTCCCAGATGACAAACGTGATGAAATTGATGAATTTATCGGAGAAGCTTCTCAAAATCGTGATTTCGAATCTGGGGAAAAAGATGAGTTCATAGAGCGTGTTGCAGAGAGTGCCGAGAAAGAGGTATTCACTGACTTTCTTACCGATATGCGTGATGTAGAAGTTTCTGATACTGATGCTGTCTTTGATCTCTTCGATCGGTGGGAAGTAATTGATGCCCTTGAACTAATGCAGGTCGCTAGAGGTCGTCTAGAAACAATCTCGAAGTTCCGTATGCTCATAGAGTCTGATGTTCGCGATAACGAGCAGATTCATGAGTTCATCTCAGAGAATCCATGGGTAATGGAGCCTCGGTGGGATTATGTCGACGATGAGCCTGAGTACAGAAGTCAAATCGAGGAACACTTCCCGGCAGAAAACTTCCATGATAATCCGGATGAGCGTCTTCAAATCCTCTGTTTGGGATATGGTGAAAACCTAAATCTCGTAGAGATACTCCGTCCAGACGACACAATAGAGAGACACAACTTGGAAAACTTGGAACGATATGTAGATTACCTCAGAAATGAAGTGAGTGGGGAAGATGATATTTATCGGAATGTGAGTGGATACGTTATTGGAGGCGAAATTTCATCACTAGCGGAGAGGAAAGCGGACAGATTAGAGCGTGACGACATCTATGGTCGCACGTACGAGAGAATGCAAGAGATTGCAGAGGCAACGTTCGACCAGTTCCTAGAGGTATTCAGGGAGAAGGCGGAAAAAACTGGAGACCGCCGGCTGTTGAACCGTGTCGAAACCCTCGAAGAGGAGGCCGCGGCAGACTAATCGCTTCAGAATCCCGCCCACTCTTCCGGCCGGGTAGCATGAGGCGGCCGCGGACCTGGCTCAGGAACATCAAGCCCTGGATCAACTTCCTCGCTCAGATACAGCCGCCCCCACGTCGTGATTGACCAGTAGGTCTCGACACGACCGAATCCGATATCGCGGTCTTCGCGCTCGACAAGCTCGGCGTCGACCAACGTGTTACAGCGCTCAGTCACTCGACCGGGGCTCACCGTGCCGGTAAGCTCGAACCCGACTTCCCACGAAGTCGCGGCCCCATCCGAAGCCAACTGCTCAAGAATTCGTTCATCTAACTGAGTCATCCACGAGACGAACGAACGCATTCAGGTTGCTCCTCCGTTCGACTCACCGGGGACCTCCTCGGAGTTGCTGGCGGTGACCTCGCTGGCGTCGTCATCGATGTAGCGCCATTCCTGTGTGTCAAGTCGCCCATCGAGGTATGCCTCTCCATCGTCAGTGATGACGTATATCCCGTTACCGAAATGTTTGGTTAGACCCTCTTCAGTTAGCCGTTTACAGCGTTTGTCGATGTACTGTCGTGAGTAGTTGATCGGGCCTTCGCGCTTCATCTCAGCCGGAGAACCAGACTCGTGTTCAGAGAGATATTCAAGAACCCTATCATCGACAAGGGTCATCCAGTCTCCAGAATGTCTCATGAAGGACGCTCAGTTGCCCTTCGCTGTATTATGACCGAATAGCAATTCATATTGATTGTAGCATTATAGAAACTAGCCAGCAACTATAAATGCTTACAGCATAGAGTGATGCTTACGGAGCCCGAGTGACGAACCCTCGGCTCGCGATGAAATGTAGGAATCCCGGCCGCGGTGCTGGAACACCCGGCCGGGTCGGGTTCTGTGTGGACCCACAGAACCATGCTGACGATGGCAACTGCGGGGCTTAAGCCCTGCGCGACGACCGGAGAATCGAGCGAAACCGACGGCGGCTGCGCGTTCTGCCCAGCGCCGGCTGACGGCTTCGATGCCGAGCGTGGCGTGCCCGTCTGTTACTCTTGTGCGGAGGACAACTCATGAGCGCGGAGTGCGCCCCGGACCGCGACGCGCTCGCGGACCTCACTGCGTTCCAGCGCGACCTCCTCTGGGCGCTCTCCCACGAGAACGCCCGGAAGGGGACGGCTCTGAAGGCAGACCTCGCCGACTACTACGGCGAGGAGATCAACCACAGCCGCCTCTACCAGAACCTCGACACGCTCGTCGAGCGCGACCTCGTCGCCAAGGCGGCGCGCGACAGGCGCACCAACGAGTACAGCCTCACCGAGGCGGCCCGCCGCGCGCTCGAAGCGCGCCGGGCGTGGGAGGCCGGAGGTGACGAATGAGGTTCACGCGCATCGCGGACGGCGAGGCGACCGCCTACACGGTCGGCGTCGACCGCCTCGACCCCGAGGCGGCGCCCGAACTGGAGCCGGCGGGCTACCGCTCGCCGCAGCTGCTCTATGCGATCATGACGCCGGGCGCCGTCGTCGCCGACTACGACGTCCACCGCCTCGCGCGCTCGCTCCCCGGCGACGCCGACTGGGTCGTCGACGAGCTCCGTGCCCTCGACTACGACGATCTCGCCGAACCCGACGCGCCGGAGGTCGACCCGTGACCCGCCGCGTCGAGGTCGAACTCCACGCGGAGACCCGCGTGGTCACCGAGGCGGTCGACATCGGCGTCACCGGTACCGACGAGGCCGCGGTCGACATGGCCCGCGAGCAGGCCGGGATCCGGCCGGAGTGCTTCCGCCGCGGCGAGGTGGTCTCTCCGTGACGCTGTGGGACTGCCCGGAGTGCGGCTCCACGGTGAACGCGTTCGTGAACGGCTCGACGTGTCCGAACTGCGGCTACTACCGCGGTCGGTCACTCGTGACGCTGAACACGGGTCCATGAGCCGTGAAGCTCCGGAATTCACGCCGAGAGAGGCGGTCGAGAGGTGGATCGATCGGCAGCGACTCGACAAAGCGTCCATGACGGTGAAGGGCTACAGCGGTCGGCTCAAGCACTTCGTGGACTGGTCTGAGGAGGAAGGTGTCGAGTCGATGGAGGAACTGACGGCGTGGGACATCGAAAGTTACGAGACCGCGAGACGCTCTCACGATCTGGCGACGATAACGCTTCGGAACGAGCTGCTCACGTTTCGACAGTTCCTGGAGTACTTTGCTTCGATCGGCGTGGTTGACGATGACCTACCTGAGAAGGTAGATTTACCGAACGTGAGGAAGTCGGAGCAGACTGACGACACGTTCCTCGGTGAAGAGCACGCTCGCTCGCTGCTAGAGGCGTACCGGAACGGCGAGACAAGTTTCGACAGGGGTCACGCGTTCCTCGAGTTGGCGTGGTACACGGGTGCCCGGATGGGTGCCATTCGAGGCCTCAACCTCTCTGATGTTGATCTGGAGGGTGGCCACGTTCACCTCCGGCACGAGCCTGATAAAGATACGCCACTGAAGAACACGGTCGACGGGGAGCGTGTCGTTGGGATCTCAGAGAATGTGTGCGACGCGCTTCGCAAGTATGTCCGAGAGTCGCGCATCGACTCGACAGACGAGTACGGAGATCGACCGCTGTTCACGACTGCTCACGGACGGATCTCGCGGAACGCGATGCGGACAACGAGCTATTACGCGACCGTTCCCTGCCGGTTCGGTGATTGTCCACACGACAAGAATCGGGAGACGTGTGAGTTCTTCTCGGTGAATCAGGCGAGCAAGTGTCCGTCATCGAGGAGCCCACACCAAATCCGTTCGGGATCTATCACGTGGCAATTGAATCGTGATCTCCGGGCGGATGTCGTCTCGGAGCGAGTGAACGCGTCGGTCGACGTGATTGAGGACCACTACGACCAGGCGTCGCCACTTCACGAGTTCCAACAGCGACGGGAACAGCATCTGAACAAACTGCGGTTTGACGAGGACGATCAAAATGAGTGAACATACTACGAGAACGGAAGAATCGCAGGACGGCACCCGGAAAACCGCCCCAACCCACT
>NZ_SGTY01000025.1:0-35751 GCF_005435095.1 Halorubrum sp. CGM5_25_10-8B
TCCCCCCATGCCGCCCGCCGTTCCCGACCCCGCTATCCCGCCCATGAGCAGTGTCGCCGCGGGGAGTTCGAGGACTGACATGCGCGATGTTTACATGACTGTGTATAAGTGTGTCGCGGACGTTCGCAGTTCGCAGAACCGCGCCGCCGTCGCCGACCGCCACGTCTCCGGCCGGACGCGGACCGGCAGTACCCGGCCCGACGACTTTTGCGCCCGGACGCCGAACACTCCCCCGTGAAGGCACGCCATATCGACCACGTCAACCTCCGCATCCCGGAAGGCGGTGCCGACGCGGCCCGCGAGTTCTACGGCGAGGCGCTCGGCTTCGGCATCGAGGACGCGCTGTACGCGGCCGGAGAGAAGCCCTTCTTCGACGTGCGGCTCTCCGCGACCGCGGTGATCCACCTGTGGCCGACCGCCGAGTTCGAGCGGCCGGCGAGGACGAACTACGACCACGTCGCGGTCGTCGTCGAGGAGTCGGTCGAGGAGATCGAAGCGGAGCTGGCCGACGCCGGCGTCGAGGTCGAAAAGCGGCTCGACTCCCCGCTCGGCGCGACCGGCGAGGCCGGCGCGGTGTACGTCAGGGACCCGTTCGGCTACCGAGTGGAGCTGAAAGCGCGGGTGTGAGCCGCCGGAGCCCGGCGACGCGTTCGCCGGTGCGGTCATCGCCGCGAGGGGCCGGGGCGTCTCGGATCTCGGGGAATTGGTGGCGACGGGCAACGCGGCCGGCGCGGCCGGCGCGGCCGCGGTGTCGACGGTCTGGTCGTTCGACTCCGACGCCGTCGCGGCGGAAGCAGGTCCGTGACCGACGTGTCGGGGAGTTGACGGGGCGGCGCCACGGATCCCATCGGCTCGTCCCGGGCGTCGTCTGAGGAAGAGACTTAGGTGGGTAGGCGGTCTGACCTACGGTATGGTCTCACGCATCCTCGTCCCGATGGACGACTCCGACCACTCGGTGGAGGCCCTCGCGTACGCGCTCGACAGCTTTCCGGAGGCCGACGTCACCGTGTTACACGTCGTCGGTGTCCCTTCCTCGATGTTCGGCGAAGCGACGGACCTCGCCCTTGCGGACGACATCGACGAGGCCGCCGCCGAACGCGCCGAGCCCGCCTTCGAGCGGGCGCGCGCGGCGGCCGCCGAGCGGGGGCGAGAGATAGACACGGTCGTGGGTATCGGCCACCCGGCCCGGAACATCATCAATCGGGCGGGCGACTACGACACGGTCGTGATCGGCGCTCACGGGGCGGACCGCCGCCGCATGACGCGCCGGTTCCTCGTGGGGAACGTGGCCGAAACGGTCGCCAGGCGGTCGCCGGTCCCGGTCACGATCGTTCGGTGACCAGAGCGGCTCCGTCGAACGTTACCATGGCGACGGCGGTACCCGCGATCAGCGCGAGCAGACACCCCGTGGTTCGTGGCGACGACGGTACGACGCGCGACCGCACGCGCAGTCCGGGGTCGTCGTACGTGCCGACCCCGAGCGCCGCGAGCCGCCGCGCCTGGTCGACCGCCGTCACCACGAGCACGAACCACAGCGCGGCCACGAGGCCGAACCGGACGAACGAGGACGGCAGACTTAGGGCCGCGTCGCCCGACGTCGCGACGACCGCCGGGGTCACGCGAATGACGAGGATGTAGAATAGGAGGTAGCCGAGACATGCCTCAACCGGCCCGTGCGGGGGGAACCGCGATCCCCGCCGAGCAACCCTCGCCCCGACGCGGCGGTTTAAGACCCCCGAGCGACAGGGTCGGGTATGAGCGAACAGCAGTCGAGATCGGACGACGGCAAGCGGCGTCGTCGCCGGGAGGACGCGGACCGATTCGCCGGGACGAAAGACGAGGACCTGCCGAGCCGCGAGGTGACAGAGGGGCCGGACAAGGCGCCGCACCGCGCCATGTTCCGCGCGATGGGGTTCGACGACGAGGACCTCTCGTCGCCGATCGTCGGCGTGCCGAACCCGGCCGCCGACATCACGCCGTGTAACGTCCACCTCGACGACGTGGCGGACGCCGCGCTCGACGGCATCGACGCGGCGGGGGGGATGCCGATCGAGTTCGGCACGATCACCATCTCCGACGCCATCTCGATGGGGACGGAGGGGATGAAGGCGAGCCTGATCTCGCGGGAGGTGATCGCCGACTCCGTCGAACTCGTCTCCTTCGGCGAGCGCATGGACGCCCTCGTGACGGTCGCGGGCTGCGACAAGAACCTCCCCGGCATGATGATGGCCGCGATCCGGACGGACCTCCCCAGCGTCTTCCTCTACGGCGGCTCGATCATGCCCGGGCAACACGACGGCCGCGACGTGACGATCGTCCAGGTGTTCGAGGGCGTCGGCACGTACGCGCAGGGCGACATGGACGCCGACGAACTCGACGAGTTAGAGCGGCACGCCTGCCCCGGCGCGGGCTCCTGTGGCGGGATGTTCACCGCGAACACGATGGCGTCGCTGTCGGAGGCGCTCGGGCTGGCGCCGCTCGGATCGGCCTCGCCGCCGGCGGAGGACGAGGAGCGCTACGCGGTCGCCGAGCGCGCCGGCGAGCTGGCGATGGACTGTATCGAGAACGACCGCCGCCCCTCCGACATCCTCTCGCGCGAGTCGTTCGAGAACGCGATCGCGGCCCAGACCGCGATGGGCGGCTCGACGAACGCGGTCCTCCACCTGCTCGCGCTCGCGGGCGAGGCCGACGTCGACCTCTCTATCGAGGACTTCGACGAGATCTCCCGGCGCACGCCGAAGATCGCGAACCTCCAGCCCGGCGGGAGCCGCGTCATGAACGACCTCCACGAGGTCGGCGGCGTGCCGGTCGTGCTCCGCCGCCTACTTGAGGCCGACCTGCTCCACGGCGACGCGATGACCGTGACGGGCCGGACGCTCGCCGAGGAGATCGCGGCCCTGGAGGAGCGCGGCGAACTCCCGGCCGACGACGATATCGAGGCCGACTTCCTCTACCCCGTCGAGGACCCGAAGGAGGAGGAGGGCGCCATCAAGATCCTCGACGGCAACCTCGCGCCGGACGGCTCGGTGCTGAAGGTGACCGGCGACGACGAGTTCTACCACGAGGGCCCCGCCCGCGTGTTCGAGAACGAGGAGGACGCGATGGAGTACGTCCAGTCGGGGGCGATCGAGTCCGGCGACGTGATCGTCATCCGCAACGAGGGGCCCCGCGGCGGCCCCGGCATGCGCGAGATGCTCGGCGTCACCGCCGCCGTCGTCGGCGCGGGCCACGAGGACGACGTGGCGCTGCTCACCGACGGCCGCTTCTCGGGCGGCACCCGCGGTCCGATGATCGGCCACGTCGCGCCCGAGGCCGCCGTCGGCGGTCCGATCGGGCTCATCGAGGACGGCGACCACGTCACGGTCGACATCCCCGAGCGCGACCTGACCGTGGACCTCTCCGACGAGGAGCTCGACGAGCGCCGCGAGGCGTGGGACGCGCCCGAACCGCCCTACGAGGGCGGCATCCTCGCGAAGTACGGCCGCGACTTCGCCTCGGCCGCGGAGGGCGCGGTGACGAACCCGCGGCTCACGCGGGACTGAACGGGCGGTTCGCGCGCCGTCAGGCGACACCCGGAACGAGGACGAAGAACCCGTAGGCCAGCAGGGTCGACACGGACGGGCCGATGATCCACATCGAGATGTACTTCAGCACCGCTCGGGGGTTGAACAGGTCGCCGGCCTCCAACACCGCCTCCGGTTCCGCCTCGCCGATCGGCGCCGACCGCTCCTCTTCGTCCTCCGAGACGGTTATCGCGCCGGGGACGATCTCGTTGTCCCCGGTGTTCCGGGTGACCGCCTCCTGAACGGTGACCGGCCGCGTCGCGCGTCCCCACCCGATGCCGACGATCGTCATCACCGTGCCCATGACGAGGCTGATCGGGATCCCGAGGTACGAGAGGACCGTCGTGATCGTCGAGGCCGTCGTCATCACGAAGAGGGCCGCGAGCAGGGGGATGTCGCTCAGTTCGCCGCCGACCGACTCCATCGTGCGGCGGGCAATCGTGAAGCCGCCGAGTCCGATCGCGAGCGTGGCGATCCCGATAGCGGTGTTTTCCGGAAGCCCTCCGACGCCGCTGACCAGCGGCGCGGCGGCGTTCGGTACGTTGCTCGCGCCGGCGCTGAACGACATGTAACAGCCGATGAGGAGGACGACGACCGTGCTGATGAGCTCCGTCACCGTCGTGTTCGGGCCGAGTTCCGGCTTCGGTACCCCGCCCTCCCGGTCGAGTCGCAGCAGCGGGCCGGGGGACTTCTCGATGTGGACCCGCCGGTTCACCGCCGGGTAGACGTACCGACCGATCACGACGCCGACCCAGAACCCGATGATCGGGGTCACGATCCACCACGAGATGATCCGCGAGACCGTCGCGTAGTCGAGCGTGTCGGTCGCCAGTCCGAGGCCGGCGATCGCTCCGACGGTCGTCATCGAGGTCGGCACGGGGACCCCGAAGATGTTCGCGATGAGGATCCCGAGTCCGATGAAGAACAACACGGCGACACCCGCCGAGAGCGAGAGCTCCGTCGTGATGATCCCGCCGCTCAGCGTGTCCATCACGTTTCGCCCCACGGTCCAGCCGCCGAGGAAGACGAACGCCGTCATGAGTCCCGCGGCGGTCGTCTTCTTCAGGATGCCGGCCCCGACGGGAGGTCCCCACGCGATGCCGGTCGAGGAGCCGCCGATGTTGAAGCCGACGAACGCCGACGCGACGACCCCGACCGCCAGGAGCGTTTCCACCATCGAATCGTGGTACCGCCATACGAGGCATATAAGTGTCGTAATCGGTCACGATTCGGGCTCGAAACTGCGGCGTTGCGGCCGCGGTTCCGGTGCGGCCGCCGGTCCGGCGTCAGCGGGACTCGCCGCCGTCGGTCTGCGCGGTCTTGACCGACTCGGCGCGCCAGACGTTGCTCCGACGCCCGGCGCGGGAGAGTTCCATCTTCACGACCGACCCTACCGGCAGGTCGGCGACGCGCTCGCGGGCGTCCTCGTCGGCGTAGTCGACGACGTGGAACGTCTCGTTGCGTGGATGGGCACGTACAGTGGTACAATCGTGATCGTTCTGTGCGGAAATGACGGTGTACGCGTTTGATTGAGACATCTTATCTCGTTATTCTTGGACATCCTATTTCAAGTCTCCGTATATTCACTACGGACGTGAGGCAGGTCGTAATACGGATATAAGGTGTTGAAGCGCCAAGTCGGTCGGGCGAATTGCCGGGGATAACTGGGCACACGACACACCGAAACCGGGCGGGAGGCGCTCGTCGAGAGCGCTCGCGAATCAGCATACCTATTTCCGGCCGCGGCGAAGCCCGCTCATGGACCGAGGCGACGGGCCCGAGGGCGAGACGACCGCTGACGGCGAGGCAGGCCGCAGCGATGGGACGACCGGCGAGCGCGCGACGGACGCGAACACCGACGGCGTGGCGCTGTTCGTCGACGGCCCGAACGTGTTGCGCGAGGAGTTCGACGTGGACCTCGACGACGTGCGGCTGGCCGCCGAGGCCGAGGGCCCGCTGGTGACGACCCGGCTCTACCTCGACGAGCACGCGACGCCGGGGCTGATTCAGGCCGCGGAGGCCCGTGGCTTCGAGGTCGTGATCACGAGCGGCGACGTGGACGTGAAGCTCGCGGTCGACGCCGCGCGGTTCGCGGCCGAGAACCGAATGGACACCCTCGCGATCGCCTCGCGCGACACGGACTTCAAGCCGGTCGTCGAGACCGCCAACGGCTACGGGATCCGGACGCTCGCCATCGCGCCCGGGGAGTTCGGGCGCTCGGACGCGCTCCGCAACGCCGCCAACGGCTCCGTGACGCTCGACGGCGACGAGAGCGACGCCGCCGGGAGCGACGACGACGAGACGGACGCCGGATCGCCCTCGACGCGATAGCGGTCGGGCGACGCCGGCGACCGCGTATAGCTGAACGCCGACCTCGCGGTTCGCTCGGGGCTCCCCGCGGTCGCCCCTCTCTCACCGCTACCTCCCACGCGCTCCTCGCGCCGGCCGCACCGAATTGTATAAAAGACGGCTACCGGCGGTCGCGAGCTTTCATGAGAGAATCGCTCCCGCCGAGACAACTCACCGCCGCCGTCCCCGACCGAGCCGTCCCAAGAGCAGCGCGCCGAGTCCGCCGGCCAGTCCCGCGAGACCGACGAGGACCACTCCGGTCGCGACCCCGCCGTACCGCGCGGCCGCCGCGTCGATCGCCACCCGTGTCCAGCCGAGGTTCGGCACCGCGAACAGCGCCTTGCCGGCGATCCACTCCTCGGGGACGACCGGGGCGATGCCCGCGCTCTGGTCGTACAGCCCGTTCGCGTCCCCGCGCGTGACGTACCCGTCGTACGGCGCCGGACAGGTTGAGAGCTCCCCGCAGTCGCCGGAGAGCAGGTCCGGGTCGGCCCGCTCCGTCCAGTCCTCGCCCGCCTCCACGGGGAACGCCAAGCGGTGGAACACCGGGCGACCCCCGGCGCCCGGAACGGCGTAAACGACCACGTCTCCCGGTCCGCCGAGCCGCGTCGGCGCGTCCGCGTCGGCGGCGCTCGAGAGGTCGCCCCACGGCGTTCGGTCGGCGGCCGTGACGACGACGAGGTCGCCGCGCTCGACGCCGGGAGTCATGCTGCCGCTCTCGACCGCGACGAACGGCGGCCACGTGCCCACGACGGCGCCGAGCAGGACCGCGACGAGGAGGACGGCGACCGCGGGCGCCACCGCGGCGGCGGTGTCGGGACGGGAACTGCTCACGGTCGGGAGACGGCACGGCGACCGCTTGAGACTGTCGCTCGAGGTGGTGGGGGCCACGCGGCCGGGCCCGCCGCGGACGCGCGGACCGCCGCTGTCACAACACCTTAGGCTCGCCCGGGAGAGGGTGCGCGTATGACCGACCGTCTCCCTCCGCTCCACGACGCCCACGACGCGCGCGGTGCGAAGTTCACCGACTTCGGCGGCTGGCAGATGCCCGTCGAGTTCGACTCGATCCGGACCGAACACGCGGCGGTCCGCGAGTCGGTCGGCGTCTTCGATGTCTCCCACATGGGCGAGATCGAGGTGGCCGGCCCGGACGCGACCGAACTGATGAACCGACTCACGACCAACGACGTGCGCGCGCTCGACCCCGGGGACTCCCAGTACGCCGCGATCACGAACGGGGAGGGCGTGATGCTCGACGACACGGTCGTCTACCGGCTCCCCGACGGGACTCCGGCCGGGGAAGGGGCGGCGTCGCTCGCGGCGTTGGAGAGCGACCACGGCGGCGACCTCGACGCGCCGAGCGGCGACCCGGCGTACCTCTTCGTACCGAACGCGGGCCACGACGGACAGATGGCCGACCGCTGGACCGCGCACCGCGACGAGTGGGGGCTCGACGCGACCGTCGCGAACGCCACGGGGGACTGGGCGATGCTCGCGGTCCAGGGCCCCGACGCGGCCGACGCCCTCGACCAGGCCACGCCCCGCGACCGCGTCGTCGACCTCTCGAAGTTCGAGGCGGCGGTGGCGGCGGTGGCGGGGGTCGAGAGCTGGGTCGCGCGCACCGGTTACACCGGCGAGGACGGCTTCGAGGTGATGTGCCCGGCCGCCGACGCCGGCGCCGTCTGGGAGGCGTTCGTCGACGCGCCCCGCGAGGCGCAGCCGTGCGGCCTCGGCGCGCGCGACACGCTCCGCACCGAGATGGGGTTCCTGCTGTCCGGACAGGACTTCGATCCCGAGGGTGAGCCCCGGACCCCGTACGAGGCGCGGATCGGCTTCGTCGTGAAGCTCGACACGGAGTTCGTCGGCCGCGACGCGCTGGAGGTCCAGAAGGAGCAGGGCGTCGACGAGAAGTTCGTCGGCGTCAGGCTCTCGGAGCGCGGCGTGCCCCGCGGCGGGTACGCCGTCACCGACGGGGACCTCACCAGAGTCGGGAAGCTCACCTCCGGGACGATGAGCCCGACGCTCGACGAGCCGATCGGGCTGGGGTACCTCCACGAGTCGTACGCCGACGCCGGCACCGAGGTGAGCGTCGTCGTGCGCGGCGACGAGAAGCGCGCCGAAGTCGTGGTCCCGCCGTTCCTCGACCGCTGAGGCGAACCGCGGCGGCCCCCCGGGCCGCGGCTACGCGTCGACCGTCTCCTTCCGCTTGTCGACCACTTTTACGTCCGCGATCCGCGTGTCGGGGTACTGGCCGTCGGCGTCCTTCTCCGCGGCCTTCACCATGTCCCAGACGGTGTTGAGCCCGGTCGTGACGCCCTCCAGCGCCTCCATCTCACAGCCCGTCTTGCCGGTGGTCTCGACCGCGACCGTCAGCTCGATCCGGTCGTCGCCGACCGCGAACTCGGCGTCGACGTTCGTGATCGGGATCTGGTGGCACATCGGGATCGTCTCCCAGGTGTGTTTCACCGCCTGAACGGCGCCGATCCGGGCGGTCGCGAGCACGTCGCCCTTCTCGACCGCGTCGGCCTCGACCGCCGCGATCGTCCCCGGCGTCAGCCGGATCTCCCCGCGGGCGACCGCTCGCCGGCTGCTGTCGGGCTTCGCGCCCACGTCGACCATCTGGACGTCGCCGGCGTCGTCGGTGTGTGTCAGGTCGTCCGGGCTGCCGTCGCCTCCGTTGCTCCCGTCGCCGGACCGGACCGCGTCCTCCTCACTCATCACGCATCGCCTCCGGCAGCCGATCGGGTAAGTCCGTCGCCACCAACCCCGCGCCGTTCGCCTCCGCGGCCGCGTCGCCGGCCCGGCCGACGGCGTACGCGCCGACCGCGGCCGCCCGGAACGGCTCCGTCACGGCCGCCAGCGCGCCGACCGTCCCCGCGAGCACGTCGCCCGTCCCGCCGACCGTCATGCCGGGGTTCCCGGTGCGGTTGAGCCGTGTCTCGTCGCCGTCGGCGACCACGTCGACAGCGCCCTTCACGAGCAGCGTGTGGCCCAGCCCGCCCGCGAACTCGTCGACCAGTTCCGCGCGCTCGTCCGGGTCTGACGCCCTCTCGCCGCCCATGTCGACGAGTTCGCCCTGGTGCGGCGTACAGATCAGGTCGGCGTCGGTGTCGACCTCGGGGACGACCCGGAGCGCGTCGGCGTCGACGACGCCGCGTCCGTCGTAGCCCGTCAGGAACTCGCGGACGAACTCCCGAGCCCCGTCGCCGCCGCCGAGGCCCGGGCCGAGGACAGTGACATCGCTTTCGGCCGCGAGCGACGCGACCCGGTCGACGTGGGCGGGCCCGACGCGGTCGCCGGGCAGCGCGCGGACGATGAGGTTCGGCGAGAACCCCTGGACCGCGCCGGCGACCGACTTGGGGCACGCCACGCGGACGAGGTCGGCGCCCGCGCGGAGCGCGGCCAGCGCGGACAGCGTCGGCGCCCCGGTGTACGGTCCGCCCCCGACTACCAGCACCTCGCCGTTGTCCCCCTTGTGCGAGTCCGGATCGCGGTCGAGCCCGAGGAGATCGCCGGGGCCGGTGAACCGCTCCGCGGCGGCCGGGATCCCGATGTCCGCGACCGTGACGCCGGCGGCGTCGAGTCCGGGCTTCTCGTCGTGGAACGTCACCACGCGGTCGGCGTCGACGGCGACTGGGTCGGCCGGACCGTCGGTCGCCGCCTCGCCGGTCGGTTCGCCGGTGTCGGCGTCGATCCCGGAGGGCACGTCGACCGCGATCACCGTCGCGTCGGTCGCGTTGATCGCCGCGGCGGCGGTTCGTTCCGGCTCGCGGAGGCCGCCGGAGACCCCGGAGCCGAGCATCGCGTCGACGACGATGTCCGGGCCGTCGCCGTCGGGAGCGGCGAGGGAGAAGTCGCGGGAGTCGGTGACCGTCTCGGTCGTGATCTCCGTCGCTTCAACCGCCGCCCAGTTCTCCCGCGCGATGTCGGTCCGGATCGTCGCGGGGCGTCCGAGCAGGTGGACCGTCACGTCGTACCGCTTCAGGAACCGCGCCGCGACGAGGGCGTCGCCGCCGTTGTTCCCGCGGCCGCAGACGAGCGCGACGGCGGCACCCGGGTCCGCGACGGCCCGCACTTCGCGGGCGACGGCGTTACCGGACGACTCCATCAGCTGTTTGCGCGGGACGCCGAGCGCGGCCGCGTTGGCGTCGACGGCCGCCATGCGGTCGGTCGTGATCATGCTCGGCGGTTCGAGCGCCCGGGGATTAAGCGGTCGGGGTCAGAGCCACCTCGACAGCGCTGCGCCCGCCGCGCTTCGGAAATGAAAATGTTGAAGCGGTCAGGTGGAGAACTCGGCGAATAACTGTGGCATCGGTACCCCTCGTCGGCCCGGCCGCCCCGGCAACCCCCTCCGCGGCCGACGTACCCGGCTCGTCCCCTCCGCGCCGAGTCCGCCCCGGCGGCCGCGGCCGACCGCGACCGCACGACCGACAGACGCCACCATGAACATCGGCTTCTTCACAGACAGCTACTTCCCCGGGATCGACGGCGTCACCTACACCATACAGGCGTGGCGCGAGCGCCTCGAAGCGCGGGGCCACGACGTGTACGTCGTCTACCCCGCGAGCAGCCACGAGCCCGACGACGGCGAGATCCCGGTCCGCTCGCTGCCGAACCCGTTCTACCGGCAGTACCGTTTCCCCACCTACCGCCGCCTCTCGACGCTCCCCGACCTCGACGTCGTCCACTGTCACGGCCCGGCGTCGACTGGGTTGATGGGGCTCCGGTACGCGAAGCGGTACGGCGCCACCTCGGTGTACACCCATCACACCCCCGTGGAGGACTACTTCGTCCAGGGGCTCAAGTCCGAACGGCTCGCCGCGCTCGCGGGACGGGCGTACGTCGCCTACGAGAACCGCTTTTTGAACGCGTTCGACTGCGTCACCGCCTCGACCTCGCGGATCCGCCGCGACGTGAAGCCGTACCGGCTCCCGGTCGGCATCGAGATGGACCGGTTCCGCCCCCGCGAGAACGCCGGCGCGGACTCGCTGGCGGCCGACGGGGGACCGAACGGAGACGACCGGCCCGTCGTCGGGTACAGCGGTCGGATGACCCGCAAGAAGAACGTCGACGAGATTCTCCGGCTCGCGGCGCGGCTCCCCGAGGCGCGGTTCGAACTCGTCGGCGAAGGGCCGGTCCGGGCGGAGCTGGAGGCGGACGCCCCGGCGAACGTCCGGTTCCACGACTTCCTCCCGCGGGAGGAACTCCCCGACTTCTACGCCGCGCTCGACGTCTTCGTCACGGCCTCGACCTGCGACACGCTCGGGCTCTCGACGCTGGAGGCGAACGCTTGCGGCACCCCGGTCGCGGCCGCCGACGTGGCGCCGTTCGACGAGACGATCGGTCCGGAGAACGGCGCGCGGTTCACGCTGGACGACCTCGACGACATGGAGCGCGCTGTCCGCGACTGCCTCGACGGCGACAGGGACACCCGCGCCGCGGTCGAGCGGTTCTCGGTGGAGCAGACCGTCGACGAGCTCGAATCGATCTACGGGGTGACCGGCTAGATGGGCGCGGACAACGTCGACGCCTTCCAGCGGCTCGTGTTCTCGGTGCCGCGGCTCCGGGTTCAGGCCGCCGCGCTCGTCCTTCTGAGCGGGGTGTACGGCGTCGCCACGGTCGCGGCGATAACGGTCTTCACGCCGTTCGCTCTGGACCCGTCGCGGATCGTGCCGGTGGCGGTCCTCATCTTCCTCGTCCCGTTCGTCGTCGCCGCGGAGCTGTTCCCCCGCGTCCTCGACGGCTACCCGCGGCCGTGGAGCTACTTCCTCGCGCTCACCTCGCAGTTCGTCCTGTTCGTGTACGCGCTCGTGCTCTCCGGCGCGGACAACGTCGGGAACGCGTGGAGCATCATCTGGCTGAGCTTCATCACGCTGTACCTGCTCAACATCCTGGTGCTCGTCGTCTCGACGGGGATCGACCGCTCCGACCGGATCCTCCTCGCGTCGCTCGCCGAGCCGGCCCTGCTCATCGCCGCCTTCTACGCGCTGGGCGGGAGCGAACTCGGCTTCTCGACGTACCGCCACGTGTTCGCGTTCGCGTCGCTGCTCATCGCGGCCGGGTTCCTCGTGTTGGTGCTCCTCGTCGTCGACTACCTGATCCGGAGCAACACCGACGTCTCCGCGTTCGCGCTCACCTCCGGACTGCTCCGGAACGACCGCGAGTCGCTCGACTTGGGCGTCGAGGCCCGCCCCGCGGTCGAGACGTTCGCGGTCGACAACGGGGACCGGCTCACCGTCGCGGCGCCGTGGGTCCACCCCGGTCCGCTCGGCGGGTTCGGCGGCGGCCAGCTGAGCGGGAACCTGATCGACGCGCTGAACGGCGGTCGGGAGGGCGAGGACGGCGCGACCGACCGCGCCGCGGTCGCGGCCGACGGCGGAGCCGCCGCGGACGGCGACGCCGGCTTCTTCTTCCACGTCCCGTGTACCCACAAGGAGGACCTCTCGGACCCGGCGGACGCGGAGCGGATCCTCGACGCGGTCGCGGACCCGGACCGGACGGAGCGAGTCTCGCGGCTCGTCACCGAGTCGTACGGCGAGCGGGAGGGGTACGCGGACGTCAGGTTCCACGGCCGACGGATCGGCGACCGGCAGGTGATCGTCCTCCACGGCGAGGGGATCGACGACTACGACACCGGCGTGTTCATGCGCGACGTGGACCACGACGAGGTGCTGCTGATCGACCAGCACAGACACGACATCCAGAACGGCCCCGAGGTGGAGATACAGTACGGCTCCGCCGAGGCCGACCGGCTGAAGCGCGCGTTCGACGACTTCCGCGACCGGCTCGCGACGGCCGACCTCGCCGACGGCTACGCCGCCGGTTTCGCGGTGACGCGGACCGCACAGAACGCGCTGGCGATGGTCGAGTCCGTCGACGGACAGGAGGTGCTCTGGATCGGCGTCGACACGAACGGCCTCACCCCGGACGTGCGGGCGACCGCCGACGCGTACCGCGACGAGTTCGACGCCGTGATCCCCTTCTCGACGGACACCCACGCGTCGATCCACGAGCTGGCCAACATGCGCGAGTCCGACCTCGACGCCATCGAGCGCGCGGTCGACCGCGCCGTCGACGACGTCGCGCCCGCGACCGTGGGGTTCGCGAGCCGACGGACGGAGCCGGTGAAGCTGCTGAAAAATGACTACAACGGGCTCGTGTTCAGCGTCAACATCCTCATCCGCCTGACGATCATCGCCCTGGTGACGCTGTACGTGCTGCTCGTGCTGTGGCTCTTCTTCTGAGACGGTGGTACTCCGGGCGAAGCCGCACCCGCCGTTTTTGTGCGCTCGCTCCGAGACCCCGATATGGTCTCCCGGACCCTCCTCCTCAGCACCGATCGGACGCCGAAACGCGCCTTCGGCGTCGTCGCGGCCGCGTTCGTCGCCGCCTCGCTCCTCGTCGTCCTCCCGTGGGAGCCGACGGGAGCCGCCGGACGCTATCCCCTCTGGGCGGCCCTCATCGCCGTCGCGGTCGGCGCAGCCGGGGACGCCGGACGACGTCGCGGCGGCCTCCTCGTGGGCTGGGGAGCCGTCTTCCTCGCGACCGTCTGGGTCTTCGTCGTCCCGCCGCTCGCTGCGCTCGCCCGCGGCGATACGCTCGGCGACGGCGGGTACGCGGTCCCGCGTCCGTCCGTCGTCGCTCTGCGTCCCCGCGCCGAACTGCTGACCGGGCTCCGGATCGGCCCGGTCGTCGCTCTCGTGGTCGCTCTCACGCTCGGGAGCGCGGCATTCGTCGCCGGCGCGGCGGTGCGCAGACGGACGGATCGGCCGTGACGACCCGCGCTACTCGAACGCCTTGACCCCGAGGGCGGAGGCCGACGCGCCGCCGATCACCATCGGGAGCCAGTAGACCGCGCCGCGGAAGACCAGGACCGCGGCGGTGATCGCGGACGCGGCGACCCCGGTCGTGGGCACGAGGAGGCCGACGAGCGCGGCCTCGATGCCGCCGAGTCCGCCCGGGAGCGGCGTCGCGCCCGCGACGTACGACAGCGGGACGACGAAGACGGGGATCAACGGCGAGACCGGGTGCCCGACCGCGGCGAACGCGACGGTGAGCGCGGCCGCCTGAAACAGCCACCCGACGAGCGAGAGGGCGACGATGCCGAGGAGCCGCCGCCGGTCCGTGCCGACGCGCTCGATGTCGGCGAAGAAGTTCCCCAGCCGGTCGGCGAGCCCCGCCTCGATCGTCTCGGCGTCGAAGCGCTCGAACCGCCCGAGGAACGGCCCGACGGCGCCGGGGACGCGGTCGACGACGGCGGTGCGGTAGCGCCAGATGAAGGCGATCGCCGTGACGATCGCGGCGATCAGGCCGACCGCGCTCGCGACGGCGAACCCGACGCGGTCGCCGACCGCGGTGGTGGCCGCGTACGACCCGACGCCGAGGAACACGAGCGAGACGGAGGGGACGACGTTGAGCACGTCGACGCTCGCGATGCCGACGAGCCCCGTCTCGTAGCGCGCCTCGCCCACCTTCGAGATGAGCGCGGCGGCGACCGGCTCGCCCCCGGCCTGCCCGAACGGGGTGACGTTGTTGGCGAACGCGGCGCCGCTGTACACGAGGAACGCGGTCGGGACGGACATCTCGACGTCGAGCGCGCCCAACACCGCGCGCAGCATGAGGCTCCACGCGGCGAGCCAGCAGAGCCCCAGTCCGGCGGCCGCGGCGACGAGCGCCGGGTCGGCGCGGACGAGCGCGTCGACGACGCGATCGACCCCGACGACGACGAAAAGCACCGCGAGGAGGAGGACCGCGCCGCCAGCCCCCAAGATTAGCGCGCGCCGTTGTGGGCCTTCCATAGACGGGGTGGGTCGGTAGCGAACTTGAAACGTCTGCTTCGCGGCCGCCGCGCGGCCCTCTCGACCCCGGAGGCGCCGAATGGGAATACATACGTACCGGCGGGCCGACGACTCACCCAATGGAAGATCAGCGGTTCCTCGAGTCGGACTGGGACTACTGTCTGGTGCTCGACGCGTGCCGGTACGACGTGTTCGCCGACGTGTACGACGAGTACCTCGACGGGACGCTCGAAAAGCGCGAGAGCGTCGGGTCGTCGACGCCGGAGTGGGCCTACCGCACGTTCACGGGCGAACACGACATCGCGTACTTCTCCGGGAACCCGTTCATCAACGACCTCGGGATCCCGCTGAACGAGCTCAAGTGGGGCGCCAGCTGCGACTACGAGTGGACCGCCTCCGAGCACATCAGCGACATCCACGACGTCTGGAAGACCCAGTGGGACGACGATCTCGGCACCGTCCCGCCGGAGGGGCTCACCCGGGCGTACCGGAACAACCTCGACGCGGTCGAGCGCGCCGACCGCACCGTCCTCCACTACATGCAGCCGCACGCTCCCTACCTCTCCCGCGGGAAGGGGCAGAAGCTCAAGCAGATCCAGAAGGGGATCAGAGAGCAGGGGGAAGAGGAGGCGAGCGACGGCGGCGACGACGACGGCGGACTGCTCTCCTCGCTCAGCGACACAGTCCGGCCGAAGATCGAGAGCCGGCTGGACGACAGCGAGTTCGCCCAGAAGGCGGGGCTGTGGCTCGAACTCGACCCGAAGGACCTCGTGACGGACGGCACGCGCGTGACCGCGCTGTCGATGTACGAGGAGAACCTCCGGATCGCCTTGGAGAGCGTCTCGGAGCTCGTCGAGGAACTCGACGGCGACGTCGTCGTCACCGCCGACCACGGCGAGGCGTTCGGCGAGGAGGGCGTCTGGGAACACCACATCGAGACGTACATCCCCGCGCTGATGGAGGTCCCGTGGCTGGAAGTCGAGTGATCGGCTCCAACCGGGTCCACCGCCGGTGTCTCCGATGAAGGTCAGCCACTACTTCGAGTTCGAGGAGCACGTCACCGGCGGGATGGCCGCGTCCGTCGACCACCAGCGCAAGATGTTCGACCGGGTCGGGATCGAGTACACCACGGAGCCGACGCTGGACGCCGACGTACTCCACCTCAATCTGATGGGCCCGCGCTCGGTCTGGTACGCGCGGCGCGCCCGGAAGGCGGGCGTGCCCGTCGTCGCGCACACCCACGTCACCGCCGAGGACTTCGGCGACAGCTTCCGGTTCACGAACGCGCTCGCGCGACCGCTGAAGCCGTACCTCCGGCGCGCGTACGGGCTCGCAGACCGGCTCGTCTGTCCCTCCGAGTACAACCGCGACGTGATCCGCGGGTACGCGGACGTGCCGACGACGGTCGTCTCGAACGGGGTTGACCGCGAGAAGCTCGACGGCTTCGAGTCGCTGGAAGCGGAGTACCGCGAGCGCTACGACCTCGACCCGCCGACGGTGTTCATGGTCGGCCACGTGATCAAGCGGAAGGGGTTAGAGACGTTCGTCGAGACGGCCCATCGGATGCCGGACGTCGACTTCGCGTGGTTCGGCCACGTCGACCGATCGCTGAAGGGCCGCGAGACGAAGCGGCTCATCGACGAGGCGCCGTCGAACTGTACGTTCACGGGGTTCGTCGACGACATCCGAGGCGCGTACGCCGCGGGCGACGTGTTCTGTTTCCCGACCCACGAGGAGAACGAGGGGATCGCGCTGCTGGAGGCGATGGCGGCCGGGAAACCCCTCGTCGTGCGCGACATCGAGACGTTCTCGTGGCTGGAAGACGGCGAGGAATGTCTGAAGGTGGGCAGCGAGGGCGGTGGAGACGGCGCCGCGAGCGCGGACGTCACCGACGCCCCCGGAGACAACGTCGAGGGCTTCGTCAACGCGCTAGACGAGCTCCGCGACGCCGACCGTCGGGCGGGACTCGGTGCCAACGCCGCGGCGCGAAGTGAGGAGTTCTCGCTCGACGCGATCGCCGACCGGTACCGCTCGCTGTACGCGGATCTCGTTTGAGCGGTCCGGAGCGGCCGATCGGCGGCCGTTCGCGGAAACTTGCGAAAACCGCAGTTGGTATGTCCTCCGGTCGACTCCGTAGAGCCAAATGACTCGTGTGAGCGTTATCGGCTGCGGGAACATGGGCGGCGCCCTGCTCAGGGGGCTTGCCCGCGCGGAGGGGTACCACCTCACGGCGATCGACCTCGACCCCGAGGCGCTCGCCGCGATCGAAGACGCCGTCGACGAGACGACCGAGGACGTGGCGGCGGCGCGCGACGCCGACATCGTCGTCCTCGCGGTGAAGCCCGACGTGGCGCCGGCGGTTCTCGACGACCTCGACCTCCGGGCGGACCAGCAGCTCGTGACGCTGGCGGCGGGGCTTCCCCGCGAGTTCGTCGCCGAGCGCACGGACGCGCCGGTCGTCAGGATCATGCCCAACCTCGCCGCCGAGACGGGCGACATGGCCGCGGCGGCGACGAACGCGGGCCTCACCGACGAGGTCCGCGAGATGCTCGACGCGGTCGGGGAGTTCGTCGAGGTCGACGAGTCGCTGATGCACGTCTCGACCGCCGTCAACGGCAGCGGCCCCGCGTTCGCCTTCTACCTGATCGACGCGATGAAGCAGGGCGGGATCGACAGCGGACTCGACCCCGAGCAGGCGGAGACGCTGGCCGCCCAGACGTTCAAGGGCGCCGCGGAGACGGTGTTGCGCGACGACCGCAGCGTCGACGAGCTGATCGACGCGGTCTGCTCGCCCAACGGGACGACGATCGAGGGGATGGACGTGCTCTGGGACAGCGACGCCGACGAGGCGGTCGAGGACGCCGTCGCGGCCGCGGAGCGTCGCTCCCGAGAGCTCGCCGAGGCCTTCGACGATGCCTGAGGACGCGAGCGTCGAGCGAGTCGGCACGGCAGACCCCGAGCGCGTTGAGGCCGCTCGGCGGGAGGCGGCCGGCGCGGACCGGGTGATCGTCAAGGCCGGAACGAACTCCCTGACCGACGCGGACTCCCGGCTCGACCGCGTGAAGCTCGACAAGCTCGTCGCCGACGTGATGGACCTCCGCGAGCGCGGCACCGAGGTCGTGTTGGTCTCCTCGGGGGCGGTCGGCGCCGGCACCGGACGGCTCGACGTGGGACCGGAGTCGCGCGACGGGGTCGACTCGATCGCCGAGAGCCAGGCGCTCTCGACGGTCGGACAGGGGCTGTTGATGCGCCACTACACGCAGAGCTTCGAGCGGTTCGACCAGGACGTGGCGCAGATCCTCGTGACGGGCACGGACCTCGACGCGCCGGAGCGGTTCGACAACTTCACCAACACCGTCGAGAAGCTGCTGTCGTGGGGCGTCGTCCCCGTGGTCAACGAGAACGACGCGGTGGCGACCGACGAGCTCCGGATCGGCGACAACGACATGCTGTCGGCGTCGATCGCGATCGGTCTCGACGCCGACCTCCTCGTGACGCTCACCGACGTCGACGGCGTCTACACCGGGAACCCGAAGCGCGACGCGGACGCCGAGCTGATCGAGGCGGTCGACGACGGCTACGAGCGGCTCCGCGAGATCGTCGGCGACGGCACCGCGACCGACTTCGGCGGGATCCGGACGAAAGTGGAGGGCGCCCACGACGTGAGCCGCAACGGGATCCCAGCGATCATCGCGGGCTCCGCCGAGCGCGACGTGTTAGCGCGGATCGTAGCGGGTAAGCCGACGGGCACGCTATTCGTGCCAGAGACTGGTGACGACGATGAGTGACACCGACACGGAACCGGACACCGACGTGGAGGCCGACACCGACGAGCTGGCCCGGCGGGCCGAACGCGCCGCGCTCCGGCTCGCGAACGCCGACGAGGCGACGCGGAACGAGGCGCTCCGGTCGATCGCCGACGCGATCCGCGAGCGCGAGTCCGAGATACTCGACGCGAACGCGGTCGACGTCGAGGAGGCGGAGCGGATGCTCGCCGAGGGGGAGTACACGCAGGCCTTAGTCGACCGCCTGAAGCTCGACGAGACGAAGATCGAGGAGATCGCCTCAATGGTCGAGTCGGTCGCCGCACAGGACGACCCGCTCGGGGAGACGCTCGCGGCGCGCGAGCTCGACGAGGACTTGGAGCTGTACCGGGTCGCCGTGCCGATCGGCGTCGTCGCGACCGTGTTCGAGTCGCGGCCCGACGCCCTGGTCCAGATCGCGGCGCTCGCGTTGAAGTCTGGCAACGCCGTCGTCCTCAAAGGAGGCAGCGAGGCCAGCGAGTCGAACCGCGTGCTGTACGAGGCGATCGTTGAGGCGACCGCCGACCTGCCCGACGGCTGGGCCGCGCTCATCGAGGCGCACGAGGAGGTCGACCGCCTGCTCGAACTCGACGACCGCGTCGACCTCGTCATGCCGCGCGGCTCCTCGGAGTTCGTCTCCTACATTCAGGAGAACACCCAGATCCCCGTGTTGGGACACACCGAGGGGATCTGCCACGTCTACGTCGACGAGGCGGCCGACTTGGAGATGGCCGAAGCCGTCGCCTTCGACGCGAAGGTCCAGTACCCGGCGGTGTGTAACGCCGTCGAGACGCTGCTCGTCCACGAGTCCGTCGCCGACGCGTTCCTCCCCGGTCTCGTCGAGCGGTACGAGGCGGCCGGCGTCGAGCTGCGCGGCGACCGGCGGACCCGCGAGGTCGTCGACATCGAGCCCGCGACCGACGACGACTGGGACACCGAGTACGGCGACCTCGAACTGTCGATCGCCGTCGTCGACGACGTGTACGCCGCGGTCGAACACGCCAACGACCACGGATCGAAACACACCGAGTCGGTCCTCACCGAGGACGCCGAGACGGCCGAGACGTTCATGACCGGCGTCGACGCCGCGAGCGTGTTCCACAACGCGTCGACGCGGTTCGCGGACGGCTACCGC
Organism: Halorubrum sp. CGM5_25_10-8B; assembly: GCF_005435095.1. Lineage (NCBI taxonomy): Archaea > Methanobacteriati > Methanobacteriota > Halobacteria > Halobacteriales > Haloferacaceae > Halorubrum > Halorubrum sp. CGM5_25_10-8B. The sequence goes on from NZ_SGTY01000025.1 coordinate 19,649, forward strand.
TACGGGCTCGGCGCCGAGGTCGGCATCTCGACCGGCAAGATCCACGCCCGCGGGCCGGTTGGACTGGCGGGGCTCACCACGTACAAGTACTACCTTGAGGGCGACGGCCACCTCGTCGCGAGCTACAGCGGCGAGGACGCGGTCCCGTTCACGCACCGCGAGCTCGACGGTGCCGAGTGGACGCCGGGCTCGCTGTCGACGCGATAGCGACGGCGCCGATACCCCGTCGGTCGGATCGCCGCCAGTCGGTCGGCCCGTGACTGCGCGGACCGCGAGGGCCGGGCAGCCGACCCGTGCCAGTCGCTCACTCGCCCGTCGCGCCGGGGACGATCGTCACCGGCACCGATGCTCCCTCGGCGACGGCGAACGCGGTGTTCCCCTCTCGGAGCGACGCCAACTGGCCCTTCGACCGGTGCCCGATCACGATGTGCTCGACGGCGACGTCGTCCGACATATCGACGAGCTGTTTCCCGACCGCCGTTCCGGACCGAAGCCCGCTCCGGTCGAGATGTTCGAGCGTGACCGTCGTCCCCACGCCGATATCCTCGACGAACGACTCGATCTCGTCGCGGAAGCTCCGCTCCGCCCCAGACGCGCTCGCGTTGCTGATGACGTGGGCGACCGTCAGCGACTGACCGGTCGCCTGGGCCAGCCGCGCCGCGGTCTCGATCACCGCCTCGTAGCGGTCGTCGTCGCTGATGGCAGCGAGAATAGCCATACGCCTCTCACGTGTCAGATAATATTAACCGTTGCTCCGGTCGAGGTCGGTCGTCCGTTCGCCCCGCTCGTCGCCCGCCGGAGGCGCGGGCGCCACCGTGACGGGCCGGAGTCCTCCCAGTCAGGCGTCGAACTCCGGCAGTCGCCCGCCGTCGACGGCGACGTTCTCGCCGCTGACGTACGCGGCCGCGTCGCTCAGGAAGAACCGGAGCGGCGCGGCGACGTCCTCGAAGCCCGCCGGGCGGCCGCGGGGGAAGTCCTCGACGCCGGCCTCGGTGTTCGAGACGGCGAACGGCGAGACGGCGTTGACCGTGATCCCGTCGTCGCTGGTGTCCGCCGCCAGCATCCGCGTGAACATGAGCACGCCCGTCTTCGCGACGAAGTAGGGGAAGTTCACGGGGTGGGCGTGCATCCGGTCGCTGTCGGCGAAGCCGAGGTTCACGATTCGGCCCCACCCCTGGTCGCGCATGGCGGGCAGGGCCCGACGCGAGCAGAGCACCGTGCCGTAGAACGTCGTCTCGACCACGTTCCGCCACGACTCCCACTCGATGTCGCTCCAGTGGCGAGCGTCGAAGTCGCCGACGTTGTTGACGAGGATGTCGACCGACCCGACCTCGGCCTCCACCGTGTCGAACAGCTCGTCGACGGCGTCCGGGTCGGTGATGTCGGCTTGAGCGGTGACTGCGGTCCCGCCTCGCTCGCGGACCTCCTCGGCGGTGGCGGTCGCCGCCGCCTCGCTCTCGTTGTAGTGTACCACGACGTCGGCGCCGCAGTCGGCGATCGAAAGCAATAGCTCGCGGCCGACGCGCTTCGCGCTGCCGGTCACGAGGGCGGTCCGTCCGCTCAGGTCGGGGCGTAGCTCCATGCGGGATCCATGTACCGGATCGCTCCTAAGCGTTCCTCACGGATCGCGGCGTCGGCGGTCGGTGGTCGGCATCGCCTCGAAAAAGCAGTGGCGCGACGGCGACCGGCGAGTCGACCGCCGGGTTATTCGTCGTCGCCGCCGTCCGTGAGGATCTCGACGTCCGTCGCCTCGTCGGGTTCGGACAGCGACGGGTCTTCGGCGGTCTCCTCGGTCGTCGCCTCTTCGTCTCGCGTCCACTCTCGCGGAGTGCGTCCGTGACACATGGTACAGTATAGCATACTGATTGCGGAGGATTAAATCCTCGGTCGCGATCGGCCCGTATCGACCGCGAAAGGCCCTCGCAGCCGGCCGACCGCTCGTTACGCGACCGGTGCCGACGCGGGTCCGGCGGAGTGGCCGCTAGGGGGAGACCGGTGGTGGGAGGTCGACGAGCAGCGACACCGCGACGGCGACCGCCACTGGGGGCACGAGCAGGAGCGACGCGACCGTCTGCCACCACCGTCCCGGCGCGCGAAACCGACCCGCGTTCCGCGCCGCCACCGGGTTTGCCGCGACGGCCACGTCCCCGCCCGAGAGCGTGGCCCAGTACGCGATCAGCGGAAACAACGCGACCGCGAGCGGGGAGTCCGCCGGCAGCGCGGTCCCCACTCCGACGGCGACGGCGAGGTTGATCGGGAGCGGCGCGAGCGCGCAGACCCGAATGACGCTCGTCGACGTCGACGGCGGAATCGTCGCGTCGAACTGCCCCAGGGGAATCCCGCTCGCGTGTTCCGGGAGAAGCGTGATCTCGGGGGTCATGCCGGCCAGTCGCGCCACCGCCGCGTGCGCGAGCTCGTGCGGTCCGACGAGGATAGCGACGAGAGAACGTAGCGCACGGACTGCCATCGGACGCTCACTCGGCGTCCCGAACGGTCGTGTGACGGGCAGGTTCGGCCGGGTCGGTCGCGGCGTCGGCGGCCGCTCCGCCTGCTCCGAGGTCGTCGTCACGCATACAGCCTAGCAACGGTCAGACGGCGCTTCAATCCGTCGCCCACGCTGACAGCGACCCGAGAGGGCCGTCGCCGAAGCGACACACGCGCCGCCCGAACGTCCCCGTGGAGAGAGTGTCACTGGGAGCCGGCGTACACGTCGGTCCTGCTCACCCCTGAAGGAGGTTCATCACCTCGTCGGCCACGCCGGGCTCGACGGCGACGACGTAGCGCTTCCCCGGCGTGAGCGTCGTGTCGGGACGGGCGACCTGTTGGGCGTCCGCGGCGGAGACGACCAGGGTACCGTCCGGAAACCGGACCTGCGTGAGCGACTTCCCGGCGGCCGGCGCTCCCTCCGCGATGCGGACGAGCATGATGTCGAGGTCGCCCGTCACGTCCGTCAGCGCTTGGACGTCGTCACCGACGATCTCGTTCGCCGCTACGCGGGCACCTGCTCGCTCCGGGAACAACACCGCGTCGACGAACCGCGTGTACGCCTCGCCGGCGGCCCGGTCGATGCGAGCCACCGTCCGAGTCCCCGGAGAGAGCTCCCTGGCGGCCAGACAGACCGCGAGGTTGAGCCCCGTCTCCCCGGTGAGCGCCGCGACGACGTCCGCCCGTTCGACGCCGGCCTGCTCGATGATGTCGGGGTTCGTCGCGTCGCCGCGGATCACCGTGGCGACGTACTCGTCTGCGATCTCGGAGACGACGTCTTCGTCCCGCTCGACGATCGTCACCTCGTGGCCGTGGTCTGCGAGTAACTCAGCCGTTTGGAAGCCGACACGTCCGCCGCCCGCGATCACGATGTCGAGTGAACTCGTCATGGATTCAGTCCTCCGTCTCCGGAATGGCTGTCGCGTCTGCCGCCGCCGAGTCCGCGTCCGGTTCCGCCCGCAGTCTGTTGAGCGCGAGATACGCGGCGCCGCCGAGCAGGATCCACGCCGCGCTGAGCGCTAGCGCCAACGGGTCCGTCCGCAGCAGGTACTCCACGAGCACCCCGGTCAAGACCAGGTTGAGCGCGATGCCGATCAGCGGCGGGGCCGGATAGAACGGCATCTCGTATGGACGGTTCATGTCGGGTCGCTCGCGTCGCAGCCTGATCGCGGCGACGTTGACGATGACGAACGAGAGCAGGAAGAAGAGGCTCGACATGTTCCCCGCGCTCTGCGTCGGCAGCGCGACGGAGCCCAACATGACCACGGCGCTCGCGAGGATCGCGACGAACGGCGTCCCGTATCGGTGGTGGATCTGGCCGAACGAGGGGAGCAACTGCCCTTCGCGTCCCATCGAGAACGCGACCCGCGAAGAGGCGATCACGACTGCGTTTAGCGCCGTCAGCGTCGAGAACACGGCGCCGAAGACGACCAGCGCGCCGCCGTTCCGGATGATCGGGAGCCCGGTCGGCATGAACGAGGTCGCCGCCGTGGCGATCCCGGCCTCCCCCGCCTCCGCGAGCCCCTCTGCCCCGAGCGTTCCGACGGCGACGGTGACCACGGCCAGGTAGACGACCACGGTCACGGCGAGGCTCACAAAGATCGCCTTCGGAATGTTCTCCCGGGGATTCTTGACCTCCTCCGTGACGGTCGTGATGAGGTCGTACCCCTCGAAGGCGATGAACGTGAGCCCCATCGCCGGTAGGACCGCTCCCGCTCCGCCGCCCGCGGGGAACAGCGGCTGGAACTCGGCGCCCGAGAACATCGGCGACGCCAGCCCGAAGGCGACGAACACCACGAGGATGCTCACCTTGATTATCGTGAACACCGTCTCTGCCTTCCCGCTGGCGGCCGTTGAGACGGCGTTGAGCGCCACCAACACGAAGACGGCGACGAACGCCAGCAGGAAGCCCGGGCTGACCTGCGCGCCGACGACGGGAAGGATGACGTCACCGACCTCCTCCGGCGGAGCGACGGCCCCGTAGACGTGGAGCAGTTCGAGGAAGTTCGGAGCGAATCCCAGCGCGTAGAGTGCCCCGGCGATCATGTACGCGAACCAGAGCATCCAGCCCATGATGAACGACGAGAGGTCGTCGAATATCTCCCGGACGAACGCGTACCCGCCGCCGCTCTTCGGGATCGAGCTGGCGAGTTCGGCGTACGACAGGCCGGTGAACGCGGTGACGACCCCGTTGAGCGCGAAGACGACGATCGCCGCCGGCCCGGCGATTTCCGCGGCCAGTCCGGTCAGTACGAAGATGCCGGCACCGATCATCGCCCCCATGCCGATCATCGTCGCGTCGAGCAGTCCGAGCTCGGCTTCCGGAGAACGAGTCTCGCTTCCGCTCATCGGTCGTGAAAGCCGATTCCCGTATCGTCCATCGTACGCCCCGAAACTGGTACTCTCGTCACTTTATACCCCGGGTGAATTCGGGAGTCGCGGAATCGTGGCGGGGCCTGATACGCCCGCCCGGCGGCAGCGCGCTGGTAGTTGTTCCAGAGGGCCGGAATCCGGCCCGGATTAAAGCCGTCGGAAGCCGAGGGACGACACGATGACCCAGTCAAAGCGATTCGTCATCGCCGGCGGCGGGCGAGTCGGACTCCAGACTGCGGAGAACCTCACCGAACAGGGCCACGAGGTGCTGCTGATCGAGGTGGACGCGGACCGCGTCGAGAAGCTGTCCGACGCGTACCTTGGCCCCGTGATCCACGGCGACGCCACCGAACAGTCGATCCTCAGGCAGGCGGACCTCCGAAACGCCGACGCTATCGCGGCGCTGACCGACGAGACGGAGACGAACACGGAGATCTGTATGACCGCGCACCACCTCGCGCCGGCTATCCGGACCCTGGCCAGGTCGGAGTCGCGGACCGAACAGGAACACGGCGAGGTCGTCGACGCCACGCTGCTACCGCAGTCGCTCGGCGGCGACCACGCGGCCGATATGCTCACCGGCGAAGAGATCCGAACGCTCGTGTTCCCCACCGCCGACCTCGACATCATCGAGGTGACCGTCTCCAAGTCCGCCCCCGTCGCGGGACGCCGGCTCGACGAGATCGCCCTTCCGGCCGGGAGTCTCCTCATCTCCACGTCGGACCGAGAGTCGCTCGCCGGTCCCGACACGCTGCTGGAACCGTCACAACAGTATATCCTCGCCGTCGAGTCGGACGTCGTCGACGAGGTCGTCAAACTCTTTCGCGGGTGACCTCGCCCGACGGCCGCGACCGCCGTCGCGACCGCTCAGGGCCCGTTCGTGACTGGGTGTTTCTCGTCGCTCGTCGACTAGATTCGATATAGCGATATGTAATTTACGAGTTCCGTCTCAAACGACATTCCGGCTTCGCGCATCCGACAAATTTGGACGCACCCGAGCGAATCCGACCCACTCCGGAATTATTACCCCCGGCGCTCACGCAACACGGGGTATGACCGACTCCGACTGGGGCGACTGGCTGCCGCGCGCGGTCGCGGAAGCCGACCCCGACACGGTGGCGCTGTGGTACCTGGGCTGTAACGGCTTCGCGATCAAGGGGAGCGAGGGGACCGTCCTCTGGATCGACCCGTACGTGGGCACGGGCGACCCGCCGCGGACGGTACGGATGATCCCGATTCCCTTCGACCCCGAGGACGTCGAAGTCGCGGACGCGGTGTTGGCCACCCACGAGCACACGGATCACGTTCACGGGCCCTCGCAGGCGCCGATCCTCGCCAACGCGGACGCTGACCTCGTCGCGCCCGACGACTCGCTCGCGGTCGCGCGCGAGGAGGAGCGGTGGACCGACGAGTACGCGATCGACGACGCCCAGTTCACCGAGGTGACGGAGGGCGACGAGCTGCGGATCGGCGAGTTCACCGTTCACGTCGTCGAGACCCGCGACGCGGACGCCACGCATCCGGTGGGTTACGTGATCGAACACGACGCCGGGACGGTGTTCCACGCCGGGGACAGCAAGCCGTCGCCGACGTTCGAGGGGCTCGCGGAGCGGTTCGACATCGACCTCGGCATCCTGGCGTTCGGCTCGGAGGGCACGATACCGGACAAGGAGACGGGCGAACCGGTTCAGACGAAGTGGTACAGCGACGAGAACGAGATCGCGACGGCCGCGAACGACCTCGGCCTCGACCGCCTCGTCCCGACCCATTGGGACATGTGGAAGGGGCTGACCGCCGACCCGACCGCGCTCCACGACCACGTGCGGAGCTACGAGTCTCCGGATCGGCTGGAGATCGTGGAGATCGGCGATCGAATAGACCTGTAGACGGGAGCTGAGCGGCCGTTTTCGCGGCGTATCGGTTATCACCGGCGAAACCCGGCCCGTGGAATTTAAGCCCCTGCTCCGGGACCGTGGAGTATGAGCGAACGGACGGCGGAGGCGGCCACGACCGTCGACGAGGACGGCATCCGCGTCGAGAAATCCTTCACGGACGACGCGTTCCCCGTGCCGGCGGTGATGTACACCCTCTCCTCACACCGTGAGGACCCCGTACGGGTGCGTATCGTCGACCGGATCCCGGAGTCGTTCCCGATGGACCGAGTGGGGTTCCACCCGGAGTACGAGAGCGAGAACTGGACCGCGTACAAGGACCACCGCGTGGAGTTCGAACGGGTGATAGACCCCGACGAGACCGTCGAGACGGTGTTCGGGATCCGCGACGACGACCCCGACCTCGACGGGTTCCTCGGCACGCCGGTGATCGAACACGTGCCGGTCGGCGAGGAGATCGAAGACGTCCTCGGCGCCGGCGACACGGACGCCGTCCGAGAGGTGCTCTCCGGCGACCGCGCGACGCTCCCCGGAATGGCGGAAGAGGACGAACTGTTGGCGGGAGACCCCGCGGAGTCCGGTGAGGGCGCCTCGGCCCGCGATCCCGGCCCGGAACCCGCGGCGGAACCGGAACCGGAGGCAGAGAGCGCCACGGAAGCCGCCGCCGGCCGCGAAACCGAGGCCGATCCTGAGCCCGACACCCCCGAGCCGCGAACGGTCGCCGACGACGGGACGGCCGCGGTGTCCCCACATGAGGGGGAATCGGTCGGCGCCGCGGTCGAACCCGAGGCCGGAGCCGAAGAGACAACCCCTGCCGATGAGCCCGACGAAACGCCCGAAACAGACGACACAGCCGCCGAGTCGGCCGTCGAAGACGAGCCGGAAGTCGCCGACGAAGACGGAACGGAAGCCGACGAAGACGGAACGGAAGCCGACGAAGACGGAACGGAAGCCGACGAACTCGACGGAACGGAAGCCGACGAACTCGACGGAACCGACGAAGCCGGCGTACCCGACGAAGCCGACGAGACGGACGAGGCGAGTCTTCCGGGTGAAGGCGGCCTCGCGGCCGCGTTAGCGGCCGAGATCCGCACCGGAGCGGCCGACGAGGAGGACATCGAGACCATCGAGAGGGCGTTCGACGCGAGCGTGCCGCGCAGCGTCGACGTGCGGATCGCTCGACTCCAGTCGAGCGTGGCCGACATCGAGGCGTACGCCGACGCGCTCGCGGAGTTCATCGACGGCGAGGGGACCGCCCGAGAGATCCTCGACGGGATCGACGAGCGTGTGGACGCCGTCGAGTCCGAGGTCGACGCCCTTGACGATCGCCTCGACGACGCGGAAGACGATCGCGAGGAGATCGAGTCGGACGTCGCCCGCGTCGACTCCGCGGTCGCGTCGACCTCCGACGCGGTCGATGCGGTCGACGAGCGCGTGGAGACTGTCGAGACCGACCTCGATGCGGTCGAAGACGACGTGCGCGGCGTGGAAGACGACGTACAGGCGGTCGAAGACGACGTTCGCAGCGTGGAAGGTGACGTGCGCGGCGTGGAGGACGAGGTCGCGTCCGTCGAGGAAACCGTCGAGTCGGTCCGAGACGGCGTCGCGGCCGTCGAGAGCGACGTCGAGGACCTCGCCGACGACGTCGACCGGGTGGAGGGGACGGCGGACGCCGCCGCGGAGACGGTCGACGACCTGGGCGACGACGTGGAGACGCTGTACGAGGAGGTCGACAGGGCGGCCGAACGGGCCGAGAACGCCGAAGAGCGGGCCGAAAGCGCCGAGGACCGCGCGGCCGGCGTCGCGGAGCGCGTCGACGACGTGGAGTCCGGACTCGACCGCTTCGACGAGGAATTCGACGACCTGTGGGACGACCTCGCGGAGGTGGACAGCCGGCTCACCGACATCGAGGACCGGCTCGGAGAGGACCTCGACGACGTTGCCGCCGAGCTAGATGAGATCAACGACCACCTCGACGAGCTCGACGAGTTCCGTACCCGGCTCAACGAGGCGTTCGGCCCGTAGTCGCTCCGTTTCGACGATCGAGCGGCGACACCGAACGCCGTCGGCGGCACCCCGGTTGAAAAACGCAACCCGTTTTACGCGCGCGGTCGCAGATGGGGCAATGACAGACCCGGTCCCGGTCGCCGTGCCCCGGAAGGGGCGCCCGCTCGAAGCGGTCTTAGAGCGGATCGCGACCGTCGCGAGCGACGACCGCCTCGACCGGCTCGCGGACGGCGTGAGCAACACGCTCCGATACGAGAAGGCCGTCACGAAGGGGTCGGTCGACGCCGACGAGGGCCCGTACGAGCGGCTCGCGGAGTACTCTGACCCGACGACGGCGGCCGAACCGGAGTACACGCTGCTGCGCGACGACCGGGACGGCAAGCCGCGGCGAATCGTGTTCGACGCCGCCACAGTGGATCTCGGCGACGTGACGGTCAAGCTCGTCGGCCGCGAGGAACCGTTCCGTGCGCTCCGAACCCACGAGTTCGCGCTCGGATTCGACTCCGCCGACCTCGTCTTAGAGGAGGTCGTCGGGATCCGAGGGGGCGGACTCGGCGACATCTCGGACATCAACGACCGGATCGACCCGGTCGACACCGACGTGCGCGTGGTGACCGGTCTCGGTGACACGGTGTACCACACGCTGATGGGACGCGAGGACCGACGCAGACCGGGAGAGACGTACGACCGCGCGTATCTGGCCGACTACGAGGGGTCACTGTGTATCTCGCCGCGGTACGAGCGCCTCGTCACTGCCGTGTTAGGGACCGACGCGCTCGACGGGGTGGAGTTCGTCTACCCGGAGGCCGACGAGGAGGAGGAGGCGGCGATAGCCAGGGTCGGTCTCGGCGTCTACCTCACCGTCACCGGCTCGACGGCGCGCGAACACGGACTCGCCGTCGGGGAACACCTCTTCCCGAGCGAGACGGTCCTGATGCGTAACGCGGCCGAGACCGACGATTCGGTCTCCCGCGTCCTCCGGGCGCTCGAACGAGAGGCGGCCGACTCGGAGATCCGCGTCTGATACCAGGGATAGTATAGCGGCATGAGATGTACGCGTTCGAGTCGGGACGACGTCCGGCGCCGATGTGTCCCGTTTCGAACCGGCACCCGCCGAGTACTATCGCCAGTTACCCCAGCGTTCTCGCACTACGACTCTCGTCGCCGCACCGAACGGCTCGCGCAGAGCGGGGAAAGCGATTGGGCCGACGGACGACATCCGGGGCCGATCAGATTCACATTGCCGTCCGTTGGGCATCGCGTATCTCAATCGAATATCTTGGATTGTATAACTAGTGGTTGGAACTAATGGTACTAGAGAGTTGGATAATAAACTCAATCCGGCCAAAATGTGGTCCTGCTCACTGAGGTAAGTGACCTTATCCAGAAATCTAGGATAGATTGAAGTCACGGCAGCGAGAACGGTCGTCCGAGAACGATGGGAGGCGATCGACAGTCGGTGAAGACGTACGTGCCGACGGAACAGAAGGACGTGTGGCGCGACCACGCCGACGAGCTCGACATGTCGCTGAGCGAGTTCGTCAGGACGATGGTTCAGGCCGGGCGGAGGGGGTTCGCGCCGACCGGATCGGAAGGTCGGGAGGAGCCCCCTTCCGAGCCCGCCGACCCCGGGGGTAGCGACCTCGAAAAGCGCGTCCACGCGGCTCTCGAATCGGGGCCCCGCTCGTGGGACGAACTCGTCCAAGCGGTGGTCGGCGACGTGGAGGACGAGCTGGAGGAGACCCTCGACGAGCTACAGGAGCGCAATCGGATCCGGTACAGCGGCCGAGAAGGGGGGTACGTGTTGACCGATGAGTAGCGCGAGAGCGTCTCCGGACCCCGACGACCCCGTCGGCTACTTCCTCGAAGACCTCACCTACCACGGAAAGACGGACCGGACCAGGGCGGCGTACGAGCGCGTCCTCCGGCGGTTCGAGGCGTTCTTGGACGACGTTGATCCGGAGGCCGCGACGCACCGCGACTGTATGGCGTTCGTCCACTCGCTGCGGGGCGACGTCGCCGACAGCACGGTCGCGACGTACGCGGCGTACCTCCACCGGTTTTACGGGTACATGACGGAGGTGGAGGCCTTCGACGGTAACCCGATGACGCTGGTGATGGAGGAAATGGACGAGACCGTCGATAAGGACCCGGCCCGCCGCGACGTCTCGGTCCCGGCGATGCGCTCGTTCGTCGCCGGAATCCGGCACCCGCTCCACCGCGCGCTGGTGGTGACGCTCCTCAAGACCGGCATGCGGGTCGGCGAGCTGTGTAACCTCGACCTGCGAGACCTGTCGGTCAGCGACCCGGACCTCCTCAACGCGGCGTACTCGCTCGGGGGACGCCCGGCGCTGTCCGAACGGCCGGACTCGATTTTCGTGACCGCCGAGGCGACCGTCGGCGAGGAGCTGAACGGGGAGGTGCGAACGGCCGCGAACAAACGGAAGCGCGGGACGGTGATCCCGGTCGACGACGAACTCCGCAGAGCGCTGAAGGCGTGGCTCGCGGTGCGTCCGGACTCGCCGTCGCCGGCTGAGCCGCTGTTCGTCGGCACCGCGGAGGGATGGGGGGAACGATTGGAACCGCAGGCGGTCAGACACGTCGTCGAGCGGCACGCCCGCGAGGAGGGGTGGTACCGGACCGGCGGCGGCGCCGACGAGAACGTCACGCCCCACTACTTCCGCCACTTCTTCACGACGCACCTCCGCGACAGAACCGGCGACCGCGGAGTGGTGAAGTACCTCCGCGGCGATGTCGCCGACGACGTGATCGACACGTACACGCACAACTGGGGGGATCAGGTCCGGGAGGTTTACGAGGCGAACGTCTACCGACTCTTCGCGTGAGAGTGGTTCCAATTTCGTCGTCCCAGTAGCGACTCGTTTCGTTCGAGCACAGCCACGTAAATCGTATGTGGCTATATCCAAACTGTGGGGCCGGTCGCGAAGATACCGGGGTGGTCGCACACGAGCACGGTGGGCTGAACCCTTCCGAAAATAGTCGACGGCGCGGCCGGCCGCTCGAACGGTCCGCGTGTCGACTGACGGCGGAGCACCGTGTCACTCACATGTCGGAAGACGGTGAAGCAACGGCGATGGCGCTCCTGAGAGTGCCGCCCTCACCGGCCTGTCTGTCCTCGCCGGGACGGCGGTCACCACCTTCCTCTGTGTCGGACCCCGGTGGCTGTCCCGCGCGGCGAACGGCTTCGGCGACCGCTCTCGCGACGTAGCCTCGTGCCTCGCGGCGGCGCCGGCGGACCGCGAGCCGGTACCCGGCTCCGGCGAGCGGTACGGCTGGGGGCTCGCGGAAGGGACCGGCGCGGCCGCGGCGCTCGGGGAGCGCGCCCGCGACCGGGGCGGCGACGTAGCCGCCGAGCGATTCCGCGAGCGGCGCAACCGGTTCGTCGACTGCGTCGACACGTACCGCGGCCCGGCCGGGCCTTGGTACGAGAAGCTCTCGCCCGCGGGGAGCGGCGGCGGCCCCGTACCGCCGGAGCCGCCGGGCGTCGAACCAGACTACCACCCCGCGAGCGCCCACTTCGAGAGCTGGCGCTCCGGGGTGCGGTGAGCGCGGAGAACGGCTCAGGCGACCGAAAGGAAAGAGTGGGCGCGGTCCGCCCGACGGTCACTCCTCGTCGAGGAGGCTCTCGACGAGAGCCTCAGGGTCGAATCGCGTGATGTCGTCGTACCCCTGCCCGGTTCCGAGGAAGAGGATCGGTTTCCCGGTGACGTACGCGACCGAAATGGCGGCGCCACCGGAGGAGTCGGCGTCGGCCTTCGTCAAGATTGCGCCGTCGATCGCGGCGGCGTCGTTGAACTCTTTCGCGCGGTTGACCGCGTCCTGCCCCGCGACGGCCTCGTCGACGAACAGCGTCATGTCCGGGTCGACGACGCGGTCGATCTTCTCCAGTTGCGCCATTAGGTCGTCGCTCGTGTGGAGCCGCCCCGCCGTGTCGCCGAGGACGACGTCGACGTCGTTCGCCTCGGCGTACTCGACGCCGTCGTAGATGACGGCCGCCGGATCGCCGCCCTGGTCGTGGCTGATCAGGTCGCGGCCGAGCCGGTCGGCGTGTTCGCGGATCTGCTCGTTCGCGCCCGCGCGGTACGTGTCGCCGTTCGCGAGGACGGATGAGTAGCCTCGGTCACCGAGCCACTCGGAGAGCTTCGCGATGCTCGTCGTCTTCCCGACGCCGTTGACGCCGGTGAAGACGATGGTGACGGGTTTGTCGGCCTCGGCGATCCGCTCTTCGAAGTCGAACTGTCCGACGGCGATGACGTCGAGGAGGGCGTCGTGGAGCGCAGACTCGACGAGTTCGCCGGTCGTCTCGACCTGCTTGCGGGACTCGCCGAGCATGCTCTCGCGGACGCTGTCGAGGATCTGCTCGGCGACGCTCATCTCCACGTCGCTCTCGAGCAGCGCCATCTCGAGGTTCCACAGCGGCTCCTCGAGGTCTTCCTCCTCGATGATGATGCGCCCGGTCGCGAACGCCTTCGCGCGCTGGAAGGTACTCGGCTCGTCGTCGTTCGACGACTCGTCCGAACCGCCCGCGTCGCCGTCGACCGCCGAAGGGGATTCCGCGGTCGCGTCGGCGCCGCTCTCGGCGGTCGTCGCTTCCTCGGGCGGGGCCTCATCCTCCTCGGCCTCCGTCGACTCCTCGACGTCCTCGCGGAAGCCGGAGAGCTTGTCTTTCAGTCCGTCGAACACGGTATAGTCTCCGTCTTACTCCCCGTCGCCTTCCTCGGCCTGCTGCATCTGCTGCATCTGCTGTTGCTGCATCTGCTGTTGCATCTGCTGGGCCTGCTGTTCGAGCTCGTCGCTCTCGGACTCCAGCTCGTCGACCTCCTCCTGCGTCTCCTCGATCCGGTCGTCGAGCGCCTCCTGCTTGCGCCGGAGGACGTCGATCGCGTCGCCCTGCTCCTGCTCCGCGGAGTAGTTCCCGCCGAGCGAGACGATGACCTCGTCGATGTCTTGGACCTCCGCGCGGAGGTAGGCGCCGCCGCCGAGCGGGACCTGAACGGTCGCGCCCGTGTCGAGGGTCTTGATGGCCTCGACGGCGTCGTCGATGTCGGCCTTCTCCTCGCGGTAGTCGGCGATTTCGCCTTCGAGGGCCTCGATCTCCTCGTCGAGCGCCTGGATCTCCTGTGAGAGCTGCTGGAGCTGCTGTTGTCCGCCGCCCATCATGCCTCGGACACCTCCTCGATCTCGATCTGGGTGCGCTTCCGGTTGTGCTGGCTCCCGACCGTGGTGTAGATCCGCTCGCGGGCGAGGTCCTCGTTCTCCGCCTCGATGTCCTTCGTGAACGGCTGGTCGCCGTCTCGGCTCTGGAACCGTCCACTCACCGTGTAGGTACTCATGTTCCCCGATCCGGCAGGGACAGGGAAGTATCTTCCTAAAAGGCGACAGGCGGCCGCGTCATCGCGGACCGCCCGCGACGACGGCCGTCACGGCGTCGCGTCACGGAAATCGTGTGCCGAGGGAGGTCATCCCGAGAGGTCCGCGCGGCGGAATCGGACGATAGCGATCGCGAGGAGGACGGCCGTCGCGGCGAGCAGGACTGCGGCGCCCGTGAGGTCGTACTCGCCCAACACCAACACCGCGGAGGGGTCGTAGTGGGCCGTCGGGCTGACGTTCCCGGCCGCGGCGTAGTCGGTGCTGGCGACGAGGGAGTCGAACATGAACAGCGCGAACAGTCCCCCGAGCGCGACCCGCTGAGCGACCCCCGGCCGCGAGAGCAGCGTCGAGACGGCGATACCCGCCGCGACGCACGCCACGTGATACGGCACCGCGAGCGCGTGGACCGCCGCGAGGCGTTCGACCGCGATCGTCTCGCCGACCGCGACGACGCCGACGTACGCGACGACCGGCAGCACGACGTTGAGGAGGACGACGAGCGGAACCAGTCCGAGAAACCGACCGATCACGACGTCACGTCGCGCGACGGGCGCCGACAGCGTCAGGTCCATGCGACCGGAGGCGATGTCCCCCGCTATCGTCCCGCCGGCGAGGTACGCCAGGTACAGCCCGACCAGCAGGAGCCAGGCGAACTGGTAGAACTCAACCGCGAGGAAGCCCTCGACAGATGAGATGGCGATGATCCCGAACGCCTCCCGGACCGCGGGCGGGAACGCCTCGACGTACGCGTCGAGGTCGACGTCCGCGGTCGCCAGAGACGGGAAGAACGCGAGGAACACCAACAGGAACGAGGAGAGCAGGCCAGTCAGCACGACCGTTCCGCGGGCCCGGCCGGCGGCGTCGTACCGTGCGATCGCGAGCCACGGGGTCGCGCGGTCGCTCATCGCTCGTCACCCCCCGATTCGGCGGTCGGATCCGCGTGCGCTCCGCGGTTGGTCGACGCCTCGGCCTCCTGACGCTCGCCGCCGCCGATCGGTCCCGGAACGTCGCCGTCGTAGAACGTCATGAACGCCTCTTCGAGCGGCGCATCGACGACGTCGAGGTCGAGGACGGTGTACCTCGAGAGCAGGTCGACCAGCGCGTCGTACTCGCCGGTCCACGTGAACGAGACGGTCTCCCCGACGCGCAGATTCATGATCCCGCGGAGCTCGAAGTCGCCGCGATCGACGTCTTCGGCGACGCGGATCCGCACCTGCTTGCCGCCGCGAGAGCGGAGGTCTGCGACCGACTCGACCGCGACGAGGTGCCCCTCTCGGAGGACGCCGACGCGATCGCACAACGCCGCCACCTCGCCCAGCACGTGGGAGGAAAGGAGGACGCTCGCCCCGTCGCCGACGCGCTCGCGGACGAGGCCCGCGAACTCCTCTTGAAGCAGCGGATCGAGTCCGGAGGTCGGCTCGTCGAGCAACAGGAGTTCCGGGTCGTGCATGAACGCGGCCACCAGCGCGACCTTCTGCCGGTTTCCCCGGGAGAGGTCGCCGATGCGGCGCGACTCGTCGAGCCCGAAGCGTTCGACGAGGCGGTCGCGGCTCGACTCCCCGCGGAGCGCCGCTTGGTGGTCTAAGAACGCGCCGGCCGTACGGTCGCGGTCGAGCCCCGGATCCCCGGGGAGGTACCCGATCCGCTCGCGTGCGCGACGCGACGCGACCGGGTCCGTGGCGTCGCGCCCGAGGAGCGTCGCGCCGCCGTCCGTCGGCGACAGGAACCCCAACAGCGTGCGGATCGCGGTCGTCTTCCCCGCGCCGTTCGGGCCGAGGAAGCCGAACACCTCGCCGTCCTCGACGGTGAAGGAGATGTCTTCGATCCCCCGGACGTCGCCGTAGTACTTGGAGAGGCCGCGGCACTCGATAGCGGGCATACCGTCCTCAACTCCGCTGTAGCTCTTAAATGTGGGAGTGAGGTTCGCGAAGCGAAGCGGGGGCGGCGACGAGGGGG
>NZ_SGTY01000026.1:0-28404 GCF_005435095.1 Halorubrum sp. CGM5_25_10-8B
CCAGCGCGGAGTTCGATCTCGCTCCACAAACGACAAGTCGATCCACGCGGTACGTTCGCTGAGGCGGTCGAAATCTGTCATAGACACTCAGAACTCGTCCGCCTCATCCTCTAACTTAACGCGACCGATGTATCTGCCGTCTTCTTTTTGTGCCGTCGCACAGCCGTGGTCGACGTCGGTGAGATCCGCGTCAGCCGGACACCGGGTGGCGATCTCGCCGTCGATGACGTAGATGAGCATGCCATCGGGTGTGAGACACCACGTTGACTCCGATTCCGCTGTGACGAGCATCTCTCCGTTGATTTCTGGGAGTGCGTCTCCCTGATACGTTTGGACGCCGTGTTCTGTTTGCTTCTTATACGTCGCATAGACCATCTCATAGACGCGGTCAGCGGCCGACTCGCTTTTACAGACAAGGATGACATGACGATCCGCAGCGATCGCGCGTTCGACGTTCGTGAGGATGTTTGCCGGCTTGGTCTTGTTTTTGTGCTCCGGTTCAACGTTGACCACGTCGCTGTCGACCTGTTTTTCGAGGGTATTGATGTATCCCTCATCTGGGGTGAGTTCCTGATCCGGCAGCGATTCCCCATCTTGTTTGACACGGCTGATCTCGTCGCCGCGAGCACGCGCGAATGTCATGAACCTGTCGCCGAGTCTTAGATGGGCGTCAGTTCCGTCGGTCTGGTGTCGCTGTTCAGCGTCGACGGTCGGTCCGGGCGTCTCCCAGTCCGTCCGGACATCGATATCGCGTACCGGACGCGGCGTGAACTCCGGCGCTTCTCGGACCGGCGAATACGTCCACGGATCGATGTCGTAGTAGTGTGCGTACCGTTTTGTGAAGTAGCTAATTGCCGCCGGCGGGATCCAGAATCGGCCGTAGTACCCGTTATCTTCTGCCGCTTGTTTCCAGCCTGTTGAGCCGTTGAGCAGCCGTCGGAAATCAGGATGACCCAACACAATTTTTTTCAATTTCTCGATTTTGCGCCGGTGTTGGAGTTTCGTATCATACCGTTTTCGCATCGCGTCTCTGATACTGACCGTGTGGGCGGTCTGTCCGTTGACCTGCTGGTCGTATTTGATGTGAAGGTAGTCTTCGATGTCGATGTTGTAATTCGACGTGAGACCGATCGATTTGAATACTCGACCGAAGTCCTCCGATGCCCCCTCTTTGACGAGCCGGGCGAGTCCGCGATCCCCTTGGTATGTGTGGTCGGACGACAGTGCTGCGAGCCGGGACGTAATGTAGTGTTTCCCGTCATCGGGTTCAACGATGAGCTGGTGAACGAACGGCTCACGCGCGTGCGCGAGCGCGTCGTAGGTCTGCTCCATCATCTCCGCATTGACTTTGCCAACGCCAGCGAGTTCTTCGGCGTCCTCGTTGACAAGCCGGCACGTGGCGGTCGGTCCACCGGTCGCGATCGGGTCAAGGTCGAGATCGCCCACCTCGACATTGTACACGTCGGGGAAGCTATCGGCGATTTTCTCGTGGGCGACGTCGAGGACGTTTTGGAGCACGCGCTCGTCGAAGTCAGTGACATCAGCTTGGATCGCGCGGCCATCGACGAAATGCGGACTGATATGGAACGCATGACACAGCACCGCCGCCGTATCCACATCTGTACGCGATACCGGCCGTGGGTACGTGAGTACTTCAATTGGGGCGTCTATCTTTTTGCTGAGTTCTGTGATTGCCCCCGCGATTTCATCACCCGTCTCGTGTACGAGCTTGTCTCTGTACACGGGATCGACCGGTGGTGTTGCGTGAATCGTATCCTGTCTTACGCGCCCGCTCTCGAGTTCGCCGATCCACAGTTCCGGGCGCGTTTCATGCCGATTGAATAACTGTTCAACGGTACCCGTCGAGAGTGTTTGCTGGCTCATACGGGCCACCTCCACTGTGACGGAGAGTCGGTTCGTCGTGCCTTGGTGTGTCCACGACAGGTCGGTGGTTCGTACATCCTGCGCTGGGCACTGACGGGGGGATAATGAAAGCCGATTTCTCGAATTCGAAAGTCGAATCTCCGAAAGATGTATATTGAACTAGGCAGCCGGCTCTCAGGACTGATATTTTGGCCGAGGGTATCTTATTACTACCAGTGGGAACACACTCGCGATGAGTGCCGTCTCACAGACGGGACGCGAGCGAGAGGACTGTCCCTCACCTGTTGAAGCGATACAAGCTGCTATCAGTCGTGACGACCGGATTGGATCTGATCAGCAACCGGTTTCTCGGGTGAAATCCCGGGCGAAAGAGATTGTTGAGATCATTTATTCTCCGGGCGACGACCGCAGCCGGGAGCCGACCGACCAGCAGGCACGAACAGTCTGTGTTCAGGAGTTGGTCGACTGCGAGGCGTTTGCTGTGACAGAAGACACGCTGCGTAGGGACTTGGATACACTCGCTGAGTACGGCTATCTTGATGCCGATACGACTGGACGGACGTACTGGTACAGTATCACCGACTCCTGGGTCAGTTCGACGACGACTGATGTCGCTGTCGAAGATTCTGGTGTTGACTTACAACAGCCGGAACTCGATGTTCCGACAGCGACCCACGAGAGTGATCACGCCGAACCGGATGATCCAGTCAAAAATTATCAGCGGGTCCTGACGTTGTTTACAGCGGCTTACGCGAATCTCACGTCCGCACAGCAGACTGCTGCCTCTCTTTTCGGAATTAGTGGCGCCGTGTTCGGGTTGCTTGGAGTGATTCTTGTCGTTAGCGGACTGTCTGTCGACCCCCAGCTTGCTGCTGTGAGCGGCTCCAGTCTCCGCGCAGGCGTGGTGTCTTTGTTCGGGTGGGCATGGGTCCACTTTGTCGGCTTAGTGAATGCTGTCTCGGAGGACGATGTCACCCTGAGCAATCCAGCATGGTGAATCGATTACAGCGGTTACGAGGCGAAAGCCCACCCGTTTACGGGTGGGATGAAGCCGACAACTGGGAACCTGTCTACGCTCGTTGGCACGGGTGGGATTGGATGCTTGCGTAACATCTTCAGATGAATAATATCTATATACTGACGATGCCTCGTGGGTTCGACAGGGAACGTACCAACGTCCACAAACTCCAGTACCACTTCATCTGGTGCCCGAAGTACCGTAAATCGGTGCTTGAGGGAGAGGTACGTGATCGCCTCGAAGAACTCATCGAGGACAAGGCCGACGGACTCGACCTCGAAATCTTGGAATTGGCGATTCGGCCCGACCACGTACACTTGTTCATCACGGGCGACCCGACGCTCGCCCCGAACAAGATAATACAACAGGTCAAGGGTTACTCCTCGCGCCAGCTCCGTGACGAGTTTGATTTCGGCCTGCCGTCGCTGTGGACGCGCTCGTACTTCGTCTCAAGTGCGGGCGACGTATCCAGCGAAGTCATCGAGGAGTACATCGACGCCCAAGCGGGTGAGTAGTATGGAACGGAGCGTCTCAACCACGGTGGGGTCAAACTCCACTCGCTGACCAACAGGAAAGCCGACCTACTCGCTCACTCCGTTCGCTCCTTGAGGTCGGGGGCTCCACCTCGAAAATGCTGAACTCGTAGTCACTATCGCTGGCGTTGACGTACTCGTCGTTGCCCTTTCGGTCCGGCACGTAAGGACCGTGATCCGCTATGTGGAAGACAGGGGCTTCGATATCGAGGCTGCTTCGACGGTGGACTGAGTAGTGGTAATCGGTCACGCAAGTCTTGGATGAACGGTTCCCGCCGTACGTGGAGCGTTCCACTCAGAGGCCGGCGTTCGGTCAGCGGCGGAGTTGGCCTTTGTCGAG
This sequence comes from Halorubrum sp. CGM5_25_10-8B, assembly GCF_005435095.1. Classification (NCBI taxonomy): domain Archaea; kingdom Methanobacteriati; phylum Methanobacteriota; class Halobacteria; order Halobacteriales; family Haloferacaceae; genus Halorubrum; species Halorubrum sp. CGM5_25_10-8B. Next base: position 3,776 of record NZ_SGTY01000026.1, read on the forward strand.
ATCCTGTTCAGTTATGCGGAGGAGGATGTCAATACTATTCTATGCCAGTAGCCGTTCCATTCTCCCACACTACCGCATATATCACATCCGGCAATTGATCCAATCGTGCTTCGACGACTGCCATTGGATGCTTATCGATGTATTCTGCGCTTTCCCGAAGCGTAACGCTGTCTGATTGGTTCAGTTGGAAGTGGACTTCTCCATGTTCTGGATGGTCGTCATCTTGATGCCAGCCGAGCAGAAGACTTCGTTCGGGTTCGATCCAGCTGATCCAGTAGTAGTCAGCGTCAGTACCAGCTTCTACATCAAAACCGATCTCAAGTCGGACACGTTCGATTGGGTAGCTAGAATCCCCGAGGAAGTCTTTTGGATCCGTTTCCGCAGTGACTCGATAGGCCCCCGGCTCTCGAGGAGTTGAGACACGAAGTTGGACGGAGCTGAATACTGAATCACTTTGGAGCCGGTTCTTGATTCGCCGATGGATTCGTTTGTTATCGAGTCCGTCTCTATTGGCGAGAAAGATCATCGATATCAGGCGATCGCAGTGTGTCCGTCGCTATCGGAATCAGAGAGCTGAGTGACATCTGTGTAGAGTTGTAGTGCATGTTTCAATAGACGGGTCTCTGTCTCCAGAGCCTCCCACGTCGAAGCAGCATTCCGAATGGCACGCATTTCCGCTGTCGTGAGATCTTCTTCAACCAGCTTGTTGCGCAGCTCGGAGGCGGTCTCGACTTCGTATTTTTCCGCTAGTGATTCGACTTGAGCGGTGTGTTCAACAAGGGTCGATTCGAGTTCATCACGAGAGTTCTCGCTAATGAGGTCAAGTACCTCCTCAATGAGCGTCTGTACTGGGTTTGGCGCATATCTCGTTTGTCCGTCGACGGTGTGTTCTTCTGCTTTATTTCCTGCCACAAGGGCCTCTAGTTCACTATCTGCTGTTCCCCACGCGACATCCGCTTCCTCTGCAATATCGGAGACTGTCGCGGGTTCATCGAGTGTCTCAACGACCATTCGAACCCGCTCACGCCCGCTATACCTGTCTTTCCACGCCTCTCTATTTGGGTTATTCATACTGGTCTTATCTATATGCGACAGACACAAATAATTGTGTGTTTCTTAGATCGCCTCTAATACCACTCCTACCCGAAGTCGTAGTCAGTGTCGCGGGCGTCGACGTACTCGTCGTTACCCGTCCGATCCGGCACGTAACACGGACCGTGATCCGCTATGTGGAAGACAGGGGCTTCGATATCCAGTCCGCTCCGGCGGCAAAGCAGAAGCGGGAGCCGGTCACGCACGTCTCGGACGAGCGGTTCTCGCCGCGCGTTGAGCGTTCCACTCGGAGGCCGGCGTTTAGTGAGCGGCGGCAGCTGCCTCTTCTCCAAATCGGACTCAGTGATGATTCGGACATCAAGTAGTTGGGCTAACCGCCACGCACTCTCAGTTACGCGACGCGCGACAGCGAGGACAGGCATTGCCCGCATGAGCGCGGCCCGCAGCGCGACTGCTTCGACGGCGTCCCGCTGAACCGGCACTTGGTGGCAGTCTTTACATTCGACGACGAGGAAATCGTCAGGATCACCACGGAGATCGTCCCGGCGGGCGATCACGTCGGTTTCGAGCCCGAAACAGTACTCGTTGCGGGCCGTCCTGTATCCCCACTGCTCGAGTGTCTCGGCGACCTGCGTCTCGAGCCAGCGGCCGTTGGTTGGATCGTGGTCCGGCTCACCGTCGTCGGGGGTTCCCACGGTGTCAATTTCGGCCGTGAAATCGGTGTCGTCACTCATCGCTCGGATCCTCGAGCGTGTCTGTGGCGTCTGCCTGCTGGGCTGCCGCTTCGAGAGCTGTCGCGATCGTTTGGGCTTCTGCCGGCGTGAGTACGGCAAAGGTGGCCTCACGATCATCGCCGAAGCCGAGGAGGACACGCGATCCCTCCGTGATGTCGGTGCTGTCGGTGCTGACCTGGATACTTCCGTCCGTCGCTGTCGGGCGATCGCGTCTGATGGTGGTCTCTAGATCGAGTGTTTGGTCGCTCACTGTTGGTCACCCCCATTCGGGAGTTCTGTTTGTGGCGTTGCGACTGCTGTCGTCGGATGTGGTGTCAGAGTCATGGTGTGGTCTGGGTGGTCTCGGGCGTCTGGGATCTGGTGGGCGTGGCTGTTCGGCTGTCGGCTCGTGTTGGTGGTCGTCATTGGACGTATGGTGTACTCGGCGTCGCAGCCGGGTTCGGCGGGGATCGAGATCGGTGGCTGTCTGTCCCACCCACCGCGATCGTCTCTCTCGGTGCGGTCTGGGGGAGGACTGTTCGGCCCGGTGGGTGTGGTTGACTGTCGATGCGTCACCAGCGTCAGCGCGGTCAGATCGCCGGTCGCCGGGAGCCACGCCGTCACAGGGGGTGTCTTCGGGGGTGGCGTCAGATTCGTCGTGGTCCACCGGCGGTGGCCCCCTTGCTGGACGGGCGTGACGCGATCGAGATCGCGGACATCGCTCAGGCGACGGTCATAGCTGCTCGCGGAGATGCCTGCTTGCTCGATGAGCTCCGAGCGGCCGAGTGGGCCGTCGGCACACAGTAGGGTGGCGTACAGCTTCGTCGCCGTCGGCGTGAGCCCGGGCCGGAAGCGCTCCGGTGAGAGTGTGGCCGCTGCGCGCTCGACCGCGGCCAGCGTCGGCGTGTGTGACTCGTTCAGCGCTCGCAAGAGGCTCACCACGACGTCGTACGGACACGCCCTTGAGGTGTCCGCCGGGCCGAACGAGCACAGACAGCGCCGCACGAGCCGCTGGCGCTCGCGGGGTGTCCACTGTGCGTCGTGGGTCATCGCGACCTCGTCGATCACCCGCCGGATGGCGGGGTAAGTCGTCCCGTCGACGACCGGGATTTTGAGTGTCGGTGCGGCTTCGGTGCCGTCGGCAATTGTTTCTCGGACCGTCGTGAGTTCGCTTGCGAGTGCGGCGGTGATGTTGTCGTGGAGTTCCGTGATCGTCGGGCCGGCAACCACCCACGACATGGTGAGATCCATGGTCGCGTCGTGGGCCGTTTCGGCGGGGAGTCGCCGGCACAGCTTTGCGGGCCGGTCTTCGAACAGCATGCGGTAGCCCGAGTGAATGCCGTAGACGGACTGTTTGGGCGCCGTTTTGGCGAGAAACTCACAGAGGTCTTGGAGGTGGGTGGGGTTGCGTGCGATGGCGTCGGTATCGGGCACTCTAAGGGTGGTCGTGAGATCGATGCCGGCTGCGTGATACAGCTGGGTCGCTGAGGCGATCAGGCCGTGGAGATCTTCGAAGAGGTTGGCGCGGGCCGCTGTGTCGTCGCTGTTCGTGAGTTCGGCGACTTGTGCGAGGAGGCAGTCTCGAACTGTGGTTATTCGCTCACGCCACGATCCGTAGGTGGTCTCGGCGTCGCTGTACCAGCCGACTTGGTGGCCACGGCGGAGGATGCGCTCAACAGGATACGATTGGGTGTCGTCGTCGATCGCTTCGAACTCATGGCCGAGTCGACTGGGAGTGAGAATTTTCGAGAGGGCTTTCTTGCTGAGTAAGGTACTTGCGAGACGTCCCAAGGTGGCCAAAGGGCCACCCCACTGGAGGACGACGAGGGTTTCATGGCTGGTGTGGCTCAGGTACGCGACACGGCCGTCGTCGAACGAGTGTAACTGGTCGTCGACGAGCGTGATGGCATCGTCATGGGAAACGGTGCTGAATCGCTCGTGAAGGTTGCTTGGGGCGTTCTCAGCAGTATTGAGCCACTGGACATAGTCGGCGTCTGCGTCTGGATCACCGGTTGTCGCCACCCACTCGTCGGGCGTCGGTGTCTCCCTACCTGCCCGGCGGGGCGACACTGTACTTGTAGATTCCTGAGGGGTCGCAGTAAGACTCTCATCGAGCCGGCGCTGATTCGGGTGGACGAGCTCGTCGGTGTCGTCGAGACACTGCTGGACAGCCAGATCTCCGAGGTCGGTGAGTTGGACCGTGTTGTACTGGCCACGGCGGTCGATCGTGACTAACTCACGGGCTTCGAGATCGAGGACGTACCTGCTAATAGTGCCTTCAGCGACATCGACCGCGTGGTCGGTGGCGAGATCGCGGTAGCTCCGGGCGTACTCGTGGGTGAGGTTCCTGAGGAGCCGGCGTTTCCCTGGTTCGGTGTCGAGATCACGGATGGCGGCCCACGCGGCTTCGACAGTCTGGGCGTGGTCGGTGTGGGGGGACCGATCCCGGCTCACAGTAAGATCGAGGTGACATTCGGTCCAGTCCGGGTACCGCTTCGAGAGGTGTCGCTGGACCCTGGGAGAGGCGACGAGTCTAACGTCGAACCCATCAGCGAGCACGGCGATCGCCGCGAGTGCGCGGACGCCCGTGCGGCGGTCCGTAAGGGAGGTCCACGCGTCACCGTCTAACAAGAGGGTAAGGGCACGTGGTTGATCGTCGAGTTCGCGATGGAGTGCGACTGGGCCTTTCGCGAGTGCCCCGAGGTCGGCGTTGACTGGACCACGGCCCGTCCCGATGCTGGTGACCGTGTCGGTGAGATCCGCGTGTCGCTGTTGGTGGTACGGACTGAGCGTGGTGGTGGGTTCGTCTCCGTAGGTGAGCGCGAGCGTCGTGATCGCGCGGGTGTACGCGACGGCTTCGGCGACGTCGTCGGTCCAGGGGTTGTCCGTGCGGTGCCACGCTGGTAGGATTTTGGCGAGGAGCTGGGAGCTCGTCCGCCACGGATCCGTGGTGGCGTACTCGCGAATAGTCTGCTCAGTGTATGGCCGGAGTTTGCTGAGGAGCGCTGGTACCCACTCGGTCAGCCGGGGTGAGACCGCTGGACAGGTGATCCCCTCGGTGGAGCTGTCCGTGCTGTGGTTGACGAGCCGGATCCCTCGCTTGCGGGCCGCGGGCTGGCGTGTTCGCATAGCCGATCACCTGCTGGCGGTGGGCTGGTGGGGCAGATCGGCCAGCATTACTCCGACCCCTCGCCTGGGGAGCCACCATCGGAGCGGGCGTGTTCTCGAACCGCCGTGAGAAGCGGGGTTGGCTCCTGCTGTGTTGGCTGGGTTGGATTGCGTGGTGTTGGGGCGTCGGGATGGACGTGCGGCTCGGCGGTCGTCGTTGGACTTGTGACGACTACAGTCGGATCGAGGAGGACGAACGTTGTGGATTGCGTGTGGGTGTTTGAGCACGTCCCGATGTGACCTGTAAGGACGTACTCGCGAACACCGCGGGTAAAGACGGTTGGGTGTTCGTGGCTATCTGATCCGCACATAATGTAGCCGATCGCGTACGTGGGTTCACCGGCCGCGCGATAGGCGTAGGCGGTGATGTCGTCGCCTTCGTGGAGGGGTTGGCCGCAGACTTGGCAGATCGGGTGGTTGGTGTCGAGTGAGATACGTGTGAGCTGGGCGAGGTCTGCGGCTTGTGGGTCCTCGGGGCGCGTCATTCGTACCCTCCCTCGGAGTTGTGCGTGCCAGCTTGCCACGCTTGCCGCGCGGCGAGTTCGCGGCGGGCCGACTTGGTTAGTCGGTACTCGGTCGTGTCGTGGGTGTGTTTGGTGATGAGGTCGCGTTCGATGAGCTCCTCGAGTGTATCACAGACTTGGGCTTGGTCGATACCGTCGGTGTAGTAGTCGGTGAGCGCGTGGTGGAGTCGGCCGCTCTCGTTGGGGCCCGTTTGCGAGAGTACCCAGAGCAGATCGCGGTGGGTGGCTGAGAGATCGGCAAGCAAGATGCCGTCGCTCTCGGTGGGGCTAGACATTGTGCCCCTCCACGGTCTCCTCGTCGACGCTGCGTGTCGTAGCGCATGGTGTACAGAGTGGGCCGTCGAAGGCAGCGTCGTAGCCGTCGGCTGGGTTGGGACACAAACTACAGCCGGGGTTGTTTCTGTTCGATCCGTCGGTCGTCTCGCAGGGCTTAAGCCCCGCAGTTGCCAGTATCAGCATGGTTCTGTGGTACGGCACAGAACCCGTCCTGGCCGGGTGTTCCAGCACCGCGGCCGGGGTTTCTACACTTTCTCACGAGCCGAGGGTTCGTCACTCGGGTTCCGTATAATAACGGTTAGCCCCTGGTAACATATATTTGACGGTGTGGTTTGGAATGTGCTTTGTATAGCCTATAAGTGCTATTCGTCCGTACTATAGACTGTGATATTGGATATGTGCTCTATGAGGCACTCAGGCAAGTGGATGACTTCTCTTGACGATCGGATTTTGGAGTTCCTTCATGAGAATAAGCCGACAACACCTACGAAGATGACTACAGAGGCATCTCTACCTTACTCTAGACAGCATGTTGATCGGAGATGTAAGAAACTGGACGAAGAGGGTCTGCTTGAAAGCTTAGGTAATGGTGTCTACATGATCTCTGAAGACGGTGAGGCATATCTCAAAGGACATCTGGACACTGAACATTGGAAGTATATTGATGAAGATGGTGAGGATACACATGACGATTTAGCTGAAGATACTGGCCTAGACAGCTGAACGGTAGTTTTCTGAATCTTTGTGAACCACTCTGAATTGGCAGGTTACGCTTAACCAACACAAGCCAATCTGAGAGCAGCTGTTGGTTAACCAAGATTCGTGACTAACCCAAACCGGTACGTTTGTTTGCTGGCGTCGGGTACGAGCGCATAATGCGAATTCTCCGTGTCGCGCCCTGGATATACCCCGACACGAAGGGGGGAGGAGATTACCACGTCCACGCGATGTCGCGAGACCAGGCCGCGATGGGTCACGACGTGACCGTGCTCACGACGCGGGAGGGCGAGTCGCTGCCGCGGATCGAAGAGACACACGGCTACACAATTGTCCGCGTCCCACCGGGCGTGACGCTGCTCGGGAACGACGTCTCGCCCGCGGTGGCGCGGTACCTCTGGCACGCGGACGGGGATGACTTCGACGTGATGCACGCGCACTCGCACTGCTACTTCGTGACGAACCTCGCGGCGCTGAAGCGACGACTCGGGGATATCCCGCTGGCGATCACGAACCACGGCCTGTACAGTCAGAACGCGCCGGAGCGGCTGTTCTCGCTGTACCTGAAGACGCTCGGCCGGTGGACGTTCAATCAGGCGGACGTGGTGTTCTGTTACACCGACGTGGACAAACAGCGCGTCCGGGAGTTAGGCGTGACCTCGCGGATCGAGGTCGTCCCGAACGGGATCGACACAGACAGGTTCACGCCGGAGGGCCTAGAGAGCGATCTGATCGACGCAGAGGGGCCGGTCGTGTTGTTCGTCGGGCGGTTCGCGGAGGGGAAGCGGCCGTGGCTCGCAGTCGAGGCGTTCGCGGATGTGTTAGAGGAGTATCCGGACGCGGAGCTGTATCTGTGTGGTGACGGCGCATTACGCGAGGACTTGGAGGCGCAGGTGGCCGAGTTGGGGATCGAGGAGGCGGTGACGTTCCTCGGGCACGTGCCCTACGACGAGATGCCGAAGGTGTACCGGAGCGGGGATGTGTTGGTGTTGCCGAGTCGGGCAGAGGGGGTCCCGCGGACGGTATTGGAGGCGATGGCGAGCGGACTGGAGATTGTGATGAGCGATCTGGATCAGGTTACGTCGATGCTCGGAGAGCGCGGCCACGTGGTCGCGGACGATGAGAACAGATCGTTCGTAGATGGACTCTTTGAAGCGATCGCAGACCCGTGTGAGACCTTCGGACAGGTCGCGTCAGACGGACATCGGTGGGCCGAGACCGTCGAGCGTACGGCGCAGACGCTCCAGTCGCTCGGCGAGAACAACTCATAAGTAATCGCTCCACCTGTCGACATATAATGGGTCTGAGCCCGGTCGATATCATCAAAAACTCCCTTCTGTATCGCGTCTCGGCACAACTCGTCGAGTGGGCCGAACAGAGCCTCCTGGTTCGGGCGCTGAACGACGAACGCGTGCTGGGAGGGCTTCTCGGATTGGGCTTACTCGCCAGCCTCATCCGGATACTCTCTTCGGGCCTCCACGTGACAATCCAGTTTCTGAGCTTTGCGCTGCTGTTCGTCGTGCTCGCCGCCGTGACGTGGAACTACACCGAGCCACTCACCAACGAGTAACTCCCATCGCGAAATCACCGGGGCGGCGACAATGACGAGGATGAATTCGAGGGTCATTCGGTGCCGAACCCCGGTCCCGAAGTTCGAGTTAATCGCCCCATAGCCGGCGGAACCGGCGAGGAAGACGACAACCAGGAGCACTGCGACCGTCTCATCGAATTCACACTCGTACAGCGACCGGATCGCGCTGACGAACAGCACGATTACGATCGGCGTTGCGGTGAAGGCGAGCAGGTGAAACACCGACTCAACGTGAAGCGGAAACGGCGTGAAGATGAAGTAAATCGCACGCCCAGGGGCGGCAAGCAGGAAATCGAACCAGGAACTGTACTGCATCCCGTCGAGGTAAACTGCGCCACCCTTTGCGCGGTAGGCAAGTTCCGCGTTCACAGCCTCGAAGGAATACAGCACTCCCGCGAATAGCCCGAACCCGAGCGCACCTAGCCCACCTAAGACGACCGCCAACGAGGGGATCGATAGCTCCAGTCCAAGGGATCTGATTAGTTTGACACTTCCTGCGGCACCGAATCCGATGAGGCCGACGAGGCCGAGTTCAGGACGTAGCAGGAAGACCATCCCCCACAACGGAACCATCGTCAGCCCGACCGCAGCGTCTCGTCCTCGAAGCGCGTACACTCCGAGGGCGAGTAACGAAATAAAACTGAACGCTGAGAGGGCGTCTCGCATCGGAAGGCTGAAGAAGAGGAACGGCAGCGGGAGATAGAGAATTAATGCCATCACTCCGTAGCTGTGGTCCGACATCCACGGGTAGAGGGACCGGTAAAGGTAGGCAACCGGTATGTACACCAGAACCGCGAACAGACCGTTGAACACGGCTGCGGTTACCGGTTCTGATGGGAAGAAGACGTAGAGTAGTCCTTGGAACGTTCCGTAGGTAGCAACCGTGGAAGAGGTAGACACCAGTTCACCGGATACGAATGCAGAGGCGACATCATGAAATTGGTCGATATCCCATGTGTAGGGAAGCCGCGGAAGAACGATGATCGAAATAAATAAGTGACCGAAGAATGCCGGAAGGGCAGCAAACCGGTACAGGCGATCCCCGTGCCACTTTGTGATGAGAAGCAGCAGAAACAGAGCGACTAGAACCGCCGAAGCCTCCATACTACATCTTGATTATCGACCTAATAAAAAGCCCTTGTTCGCTGTTAGTGTTGACTTAAGCCGAAGGATGAGAAAATAAAAAGATCGATTGGTCAAACTCCCGTTCAATCGTTCAGAGGTTTCGGCTTAGAGTCTCTGAAGCGGGAGGCGATACTCGAATTAATAATAAAATTAGTATTCAATCCTACCTAGCCGGATACCTAATTTCAATTTCTCCTGTCGAAATTAACGAGATAATCGAGTAGAATTGAAATCGCCATAATCAAGGCTTCGCGAATACTCCTCTAAATCATAGGAAGGCAGAACGAATATCATGAAATTCTGTATTAGAGACGACGATACAAATTACTACACCGCTCCATCTGTATTGGAATCCGTTTTTGGATCAATCTGGGACGATGTCCCGATCACTCTTGCTTGTATCCCTATGATCTCTCCAGATTCAGATGCCCTGGTTGAACCGACTGAATCATCGCCTATGCCGATTGAGGAAAACGAGGAATTGGTCTCGTATTTGAATAATCGATTGCAAGCTGGCTCCGTCGAAATTGCTCTTCATGGTTATCACCACGATACACCCAGCGGAAATCCGGAATTCGTCTCCGGAGAACAATTAGCTGAGAAGCTTAAAGATGGACGAGACCAGTTAGAAAGCGCGTTTAGTGACGACATTCAATTATTCGTCCCTCCTCACATTCGTCTATCCAATAAAGGAACACGAGCCGTTCACAATGAAGGACTCGACATTGTTCGAGGATACGGTCCCCGTCCAAGGGAAGTCCAGTTACATCCGAAATGGTGGGCTAGTTACGCGAAGTTTCTGGCTTTCTACGCCCGTTACCAGAAGGAATTTCGATACCCGTTCCCGATTGACTACGGGACACACCGGGAACTCTATTCTCACCGTCTCAATCAACAAACCGATCTCGACTGGTGTAAGCGTGCCTTCGATTATATCGAGAGCGAAGATGGTGTTTTTTGTCTGTCTGTTCACGCTCATGGGTTGAACCAAACCGGACAGGAAAAACTGGAGAAGATGGTCTCGTATGCGAAACAGTACGATCCGGATTTCGTCACAGCGAGTACTGCTATGGCTGAATTCAACCCCTGAATATATCGACCATATCGAATAGATCGGATCTGACTGTTCGACTGAGGGTAACCAGTACAATCACAAATATAGAACCTCCTACAAAAACCAGCAAGATGAGAGATACTAGATTTGGCGGAACTATTTTTGAGAGGAGTTTGACAGCCACAAACATTACACCAGAAGCGACGACGCCGGCGAACAGTTGTTTGAACTTTGGATACCCAACTCGATCCGATAATAGTTGGAACAGGAGCACTGCGAGAACGATGTACGAGAGAAGACTACTGATGGCTGCGCCAACAATACCGATCCACGAGATCAAAATGAGATTGGCAACGGCATTGAGTAGGGCCGCCGAGAGGCTCGCATGTGCTATCCCTCGGTCGATGTTGTAACTGTATCCCAATTGGACGAGGATTCTTGAGAGACTATAGGGAACCCGTCCGGCTAAGAGTACGACCAGGGGCAGATATGCTGTAGCATAGCTCGTGCCGTAGATGATCGTAACGAGATCGGTTCCGATGGCAAGTGCACCAGCAAAGAGAGCGATCATTAGCACACTAATATAAAAGAATAGGTTGCCAGTATATCGCTGTATCTCATGGTGATTCTCGTGATCAACAGCTTCCGCAAATCGTGGGTAGAATACTGATACCACGGCATTAGTGACGGTCAAGCCAATCGCAGAAAACCGCCATGCGACTTCATAGATCGCAACCATTTCTGGGGTTAAAATCGCGCCAATGAGTAGTGTATCGACCCATTGCTGGCCAAGATTGCCGAGACTAGTAGCCGTCAAATCAACGACACGCTCAGCAAGCTTCGACAGTTCTTCATTCCCAGGAACGCCTTGCGGAGAGAGATCAATCAAGACGGCACCTCCACCGAATTCAAGGATTTTTCCGCATAGCAATCCACTAATAAGTGAGATATGAGGATCAACTCCTGAAACTATTGTAAGACCCCCAATCAAGTAGGTAGATCCCTTCTGAGACGTTTGTAATATAACTACACGAGTATTCTTCTTTTCACCCCTAAGGATAGCCCCCGTTAGAAGAGAAAACATACTGATAGGGATCAATACGATCAATGAGAAGCCGAATTGATGTCCTATATAATGGCTAACGGCCGGTTGAGCAAAAAAAGCAGCAATCGAGAAAATTGCGCTGACTGAGGAGATGAATACGATCGCGGTCATCATCTCGCTATCAGGGTCCGAAGATTGGTTGATACGGCGAGTTATATCGGAGCTTACACCTGTGCCGCCGAAGAATGAGATAATACTTAGAACCGCCACGAGGAGAAAATATGAGCCAAGTACCGTCTGGGGCACTATTTGTGTATAAACAACAACTCCCAGAAAACTTATAAGTTGGCCGAGGACATTTAGTCCGCTAATGCTGAAGATCTGCTTGATGATTGTTTCATCTGAGGAAACCACCATCCGTAAGCCAGACTAAGAGATCAGTATATTAAGTAGGATCGGAATGAATATTATCCTTCCACTATATATTTGTAATATTATAATAATATATTGGCTAGATGTTGGGCCATAATAATGAATCTCAAAGAGAGCTTCTAAGTACAAGTGGAAAAGTCAGAATATTTGTCTATGACTGTTAATATCAGCCTAATACCCGCACGACGTCACTATGATTCCTGAGCCGTAAAAGGCGGTGTTCAGATAAGGATTGAAAGGTGAGGCGGTACGTTTTCAAAGTGATTCATGCCCGAAAACGACCGCCTCAGCGGCTGTTTAGACGAGATCAACTTAGAGTTTGTGGAGCGAGAGGCAACACCGCGGCTGTGGATGAAGCTCAGTATTCAGCTCCATTTGGCAGGATTATCGCTTTCGAATACTGTTTCGTTTCTTGAGGTATTCGGTGCTGAACGAGTGCGCTCCACCGTTCACAACTGGGTTCACAAAGCCGATATACAGCCCGAATCTGGTCGGAGCCCGAATCACGTTGCGGTTGATGAGACTGTGATTCGGCTTGATGATGAACAGTATTGGCTGTACGCTGCTGTTGATCCAGAAACAAATGATCTACTCCACACACAGCGTGAGCCGACGACAAATAATGCTCTCGCAGATCGGTTTTTCGCTGATCTCCGTGACAGACACGACGTGGATGACGCAACCATTCTCGTAGATGGATCAGCTTCACTTCAGCGAGCCTGTCGCAAACACGACCTCGATTTCAGATACGAGCGACATGGAAATCGGAACAGCGTCGAACGTGTCTTTCGTGAGGTAAAACGCAGAACTACCAGTTTTTTTAAACTGTTTTAGCAACGCCAAAGCAGAAACTGCTGACGAGTGGTTCAGATCATTCGCTTTCGCATGGAACCAGCTTATCTGAACACTACGCCGTAAAACGAAGTTAGCTATTTACCACTGAGATAACCCCCCTCAGACGAGATCGCTATGTTCGTGCGTGAGTTGGCCGGTACCGAGCACGTAGAACTCGTAGTTCGTAATCCTGCTGTGGAAACTTTGTCGGCCGCCACAGACAAGAGCATACAAAACTTGGAGTAAACGTCCTATAACACAGGTTCTCCTCGTTCCTAATCCTTGCTTGGGAATTGAGCCATAGGTTCCATGATTACATCAGTGACAATGTGATCCGATAGATATAGAAAAATTTACACTGAAATTATCCATATTAAAAGTCACTAACTCTTCGAAATGGTTCTCTTAGAATCCAGTCATACATACCCAGCAGTACAGCTTTAATTTTTGAGGTTTTGCCTTGAAAAAACCACTGGATGAACCGCACTACTCTAGTAATTATAAAAAATAAGTAGGCAATAATCCGATTCGGAAGGAAAAGATTTCTTCGAATAAATTCAAGTCGATTTCTAGTTGCGTGATAGAACCTAAACGGACTTTCTCTATCTGAGCTTCCTCCAATTTTGTGAACTGCTCGAGATCTCGAATTAATCCTCAGCTCTTTCCCTTCTTTTTTTGCTTTCCATGCAAGTTCTTGATCCTCCATTCCGAAAAAATAATACTCGCTTAGACCACCAACCGACTTCAGGAAGTTAGAATCAGCGAGAAGCATCGCACCTGATACAAAATTTGTTCTGAATTCAGAACTATCCACTTCTTCATCAATTTTAAGTCTAGTCGTTATCTGGTTAAAATCTCCTCCTGCTGAATAAACATCACCTTCTTCATTCAACAGTACCCCTCCAACAATTACGGTATCTTCGTATTTCTCAGCCGTTTCTACAAGTGGCTTTAACAATCCGTCTTCAGCTTGTATGTCATTATTTAATAGCAACACATACGAAGCCTCACCTTCGATTGCTGTATCTATTGCAGGATTGTTTCCAGCTGCGAACCCGAGATTCCCGTGATTAAATATGAATTCGCACCACGGGAACTCTTCTTCTAATCGCTCACCAGACCCGTCTGTTGATCCATTATCTACGACATAGACACAATAGTTAGGATACTCTATGTCTTTCAAAGATCGGAGACATTCAGCAGTATCTGAATAATTATTCCAGTTAAGGACGATGATCGCCACTTCCGGACACGCTTCACTTTCAGTAGATGAAGAGGATTTCAATTCGGTCAATTGTATCAACTAGGTTTAGCGAGGTAGTATTTGAATGTTGTGTCATAGTAAGATCGCAAAGAATATGAAGAGAATGGTGATATTTGAGGGTGTTAGCCTAATGGTTGATGATGCTCTTGATGTGGTTGGATACTTTGATTATGGTTCGGGAACTGGAGCGGCCCCGACCCACCTCATCGATGGTATTCTAGATAAGGACCGACTTGGCCATGTACTTTGTCGTGGAGTTGTGGAAACCCCTGAACATGCCAGTAAAATCAGCACAGCATTTCCGGGGGGAAGGCGAGTTCCACAACTAATGGGTAGTGTGCTAAATGTGATCCCTTATTCAAAGCCCAGACTATATTTAGAACGGATCTTTGACTGGATCGTTAGTCGGCGACTCGTAAATGACTATTTTTCAGGTGACTTTCATTATCATCACACTCCGGGTCACTTACGGAGTATCCGCAAGGCGAATGATCTAGGCAAAACCACCGTTCTTGCGGGAGCAGTCGAACTAACTCAGCGGTCCATCAAGCGCTATGAGGAAGAGTGTAAGCGCCACGGATTATCATGTCACGTACCTACTGAACTTCGCCGAGCTGCAACTCGTCGGTTTCAGACACTCGTGGAAAGCGACCAGATACTTGCGATGTCGTCATTTGCTGCTGAGTCGTACGTTGATGGGGGAATAGATCGCGACTCTATTGATATTGTTCCACTTGGTGTAGACACGGAACGATTCGATTATAAACCGCTCTTGAATGATGATAAATTTCGTGTCACGTTCGTCGGGAGCGTGAATGTTTTAAAAGGGATTCCTTATTTATTGGACGCATGGAAGTTATCTGGACTAGGAGAAGATGATAAAGCCGAACTTCGTCTATGTGGCCATGTCGCCGATGAGATAGAACCGCTGCTTGAAGATGGTCCGACAAATGTCTCAACTCCGGGATTCGTTGACCCTGTACCTGAATACCGTCAAGCATCGGTATTCGCCTTTCCCTCCCTATCAGAGGGATTCGCTAAGGCACCGCTTGAAGCAATGAGTACAGGCAGACCTATCATCGTGACAGAAAATGCTGGCACACCCGATATCATGAATGACGGCGAAGAGGGAATTGTCGTATCGCCCAGAAATGCCGAAGAATTAGCTAATGCTCTCAACTCTCTTCGTGAAAATTCTACCGAACGGAAACGGATGGGTCAGGCTGCGCGTAACACTGCTGAACGGTATACGTGGGAGCGTTACACGAATGAGGTGACTGATAAAATAATTGAATAATTCACGATGTTTTCACCTAATCTAAGTCTATCCCTGATATAAGTATCTTAAGGCCAATATCAAGGTAGTGTTCAGATGAGCCGATTCCATGCGAAGACGAACTATCGCAACCACTCGTTAGCGGTTTCTGCTTTAGCGTTTCTAAAACAGTTTGAGAAACTGGCAGTTCTACGTTTTACCCCACGAAGGAGACTTTCGACGCTGTTTCGATTTCCATGTCGTTCGTATCTAAAATCGGAACTTCCCAACCGGCGTGAGAGGCGGAGCTAAAGCGTCGCTCTGATTGAGGAAGATGTCCGGTTCAGAAGTGTGTTAGAGCTCCCTGGACCGGACGGTGTCCTTTCGGCAGCAGATGTCAAAGATGTAGCGGCCGACGTAATTGGCCAGCTTCCACTCCACGGAATCGAGGGCTCGCCCCTTGATTCCGGTGATGTCTGGCCTGTCGTCACCATGGCCAGCGTCAACCAATCGTCCGTTTGGGAGGTCACATCCCAAACGGACGATACTCCTTGCGACGATGCTGTCATGGACTGGCTTCACACGCTTCAACGTGAGAAGCTCGAAATGGCGGCAAACATCCTGTTTCGACATCTCGCCCTGACGATTCTCGACCCTGACCGGTCGAGAATCGTCTCCACCGACTTCGTCGATAACCCATATCATGGCCCTCCTGACGAGGAAGACGGCGAACTCTGTACAACGAATCCCAAAGATGGAACGACAACATGCCACCGCTATTGTACCGCTTACCTCGTCTCGAACGGGAAGCCAGTGACGCTGGCGCTGACCTACGTCCGCAGCGACGAGAAGGAGGCCGACGCGGTCGAGCGTGTCCTCGACCGCGTCGCCGCCTATCCCTTCGAGATAGACCTCCTACTTGCTGACCGTGGCTTCTACGATGAACGGGTGATTCGTCACGCACGCGACCTAGCGACGACGGTGATCTCTGTCAAAGAGAAGGGTGAGCGCATGAAGGACAAACTCGCCACGCACTGCTCGTACATGACGACCTATCGCATGTACAAGGGACGCGAGCGGGAACTGCGCTTCCCGCTCACTGTCTCTGTCTCATACCAGAACGGTGACCGAGACAAACATGGCGAGGTCGTTCGAGGATACGTGGCGTGCGATCTGGCCGATCGCACGCCCACGCAGGTCGAACGCCGCTACCGGAAACGCTCGGCGATAGAAACCAGCTATCGGCTGTTTCGCCAAGCGCGAGCAACAACAACGACAAAGGACCCAATCGTCCGGTTTGGGTTCGTGATCGTAAGCTTCCTGCTAGAGAACCTGTGGCTCGTGCTACGATGGGCGGTCGTCGCCCGCCCGCGGCAGGGCGGGCGCGACCTGCCCGAGCAGTTCACGTTCACGACGTTCTGTGACTGGATTCGCCACGAGCTGGAAGCAAGTTAGAGCGGCGGTGGGAGATTGAGATGAACAGTGTGGGCGTCCCCGACGCATACGCTCCGGCCGCGGGCTGACGGCCAGCCCGCGGCCTCGGGCCAGCGAGTCGTCAGCAACAGCACTCGTCAGAAACCGCTTCAACAACCGCTCTCATCACTGTCTCTGTCCAATCCAGATCGATGTTTCGATTCAATCAGCTACCGCTCCGAGATTGAACGGCTCATACCGATTCAACTCGGCTTCCGAATCCTCGATTGGGAAGTACCGAAAATCGAGGTCATGTTCGTCACAAGCTCGGTTAGGTGGAACCGCGCCATCAACGAGAAAGATCGCGTCATCAGCAGGGGTACGCGGGGTGTTTCTCATATACGGTATTCTTGATAGATTCCCTCAATACACTATATGACAATCGGACAGTCGTTATCTACTTATTACGGGGAAGTAGATAGTGTGGTAGTAATGCTGGAGAAAATCTACTCGACAAGCGGGGACCCCGTTAGGTTTCTCCCCTACGATAATTTAGGCCATTGTCTTGACGTAGGATGTGGGAATGGTCGAATCAGCGAGAATATATACGAACGTTGTGATGAATTGGTATCTATTGAGGTGGATCCCCAACGACTCAGAGAAGCCGCAACAAAACACCTCGGTTCTTTCTGTTTGGCTGATGGCTGTCACTTACCGTTTGAAGACAACACATTTGATACAGTAATATCCTACACCGTTATTGAACACATCCCAGAGTCTAACAACTACCAATTCCTAAGTGAAATCAAGAGAGTCCTCAAAAACCAAGGAATTGCATATCTCGTGAATGATTCATTAATGTATCGAATTTTACGCAAGAGCCGGCTTCTTTACCCAACAAGGGGACCTGATCCCACGCATGTAAATATGGTTAGACCACGCACTCTCGTTCATAGGTTACAACAGGTTGGATTTGAGATCGAGATGTGGCATTCCACGCCAGTGTCGCACTTTGTGGAGAATGAGCGCCTTGCGCGGTTTCTATCTGACTTCGGAACAAAAGGCCACGTTGTGGTAAAAAAGAGTGAGTAATTACACTCGGTGAATCTGTCGTCGCCCACAAGTTCATATCTCTGGGTACAGCCAGAATTCCCGGCCGTGGAGTAATTCTAGTAATATTGTCACTTCTCCGAGTTTCACAGTTTTGTGAGACTATCGTACAGTTCCTCGAAGTTCTTTACCATCGTTTCGAGACTGAACGAGGCTACTGCCCGCTCGTGGGCGGCAGCGGCATGCTCGCCAGCCAACGCCGAATCAGCGAGATATTGTACGATGGCCTGTGCCAGTGCCCCGGTATCGCCGACTGGGACGTGTGTCCCGTGGATACTGTCTTCGATCAGTTCCGAACAGCCATCGACGGGGGTCGTCACGATTGGTAATTCAGCACACATCGCCTCCAGAAGCGCACCAGGTAGTCCTTCAAAATACGATGGAAACGCAAACACGTCGAACAGTGCCAGCAACTCCGGAATGTCATTGCGCCGTCCCAGGAGGTGGACAGAATCTCCATACCCGAGTCGGTTTGCTTGCTCACGGAGCTGATTGTATTCAGGCCCATCGCCGACGAGAACCAGTTGTGCACTGTCGGAATAGGCACGGATCGAAGGCCACGCAGCAATCAGGTCGTGGTGTCCTTTCCGTGGAATGAGCCGTCCGACAGTTCCGACGACCGGTCCCTCAGAGAGGCCCAGACGATTGCGATATCCGTCGGGGACTGGCTGATCGTAGCGATCTACGTCCCGACCATTATGAATCACCGAAACACGATCTGGCGGCGCGCCACGGGACGTGATCCATTCTGCACCAGCCTCGGAGTTCGAGACGATGGCATCAGAAAATCTCAAAGTTACCCGATCGACCCACTCACGATGTCGTGGTCGATCGTCGGGAACCGCCCGAACTCCGGTTATTACAGTCGTCTCGGGACTGGCGAGGCCAGCCAGCCGTGTAAGCGTATTGTCGAAGAATAAAAAACTCTGGAGAAGTGGCGGTCGTTCCCGACGGATTTCCTGGATAAATTGGATCGGAGATCGAATGTCAGCTTTCGATTGAGCACCGAGTGATCGGATAGGCACGTCCTCTGGAACAGTCTCGGCCAGCGGACCTGGCTCTGCGATAGTCCAGATGATCGGATCGAATCTGTCGTCAAGCCTCGACACTAGATCTACCAGTGTTCGTTCGGCACCGCCGACCGCGAGCGTCCCGATAAGATACCACACTGGTGTGGGATCGTCACTACTGCTGTGGGGCACGGCTCAAATTGTGTCCGCACCCAAATTATGCCTACCGTTTCCGCCAGATAAGTAAGCGACCACTATATTCCGAGGACACGTACCTATCCAGTCACGCTCTCCAGCCTATGTATGAATGTTGTCTACCAAGTTCGTGCGGATGGTGCTCATCAGGATCGCGACCGAAGTCTCAACGAGAAAAGTATCTAGGACAGATATGTCAATATACAAGATAGAGTATGTAGAGTCGAATCTGAACTACAGATATTAATTCCTCTTTTCAAATAGAATAATATTTGTTAACGATACCAAACAAAATGAAGGGTATTCAGTCTGCCCATGATGAGTCTTATAAGACCGCCACGATACGATAGTAACGATGATCGAAGGCGTCGAAACCCGTGACCTTCAAGTCAACACCGACGAACGCGGACACCTAGTTGAAATGTTCCGCGAGGACTGGAACGAGTACGACCCGGAACCCGCTATGTCCTATTACTCGATGAGCTATCCGGGAGTAATCCGAGCGTGGCACCGACATAACCGCGGCCAGATCGACCATTTCGTCTGCCCCCAAGGCCGTATCAAGGTCGGCGTGTACGACGACCGCGACGACTCGCCGACACAAGGCGAAGTGAACACCTTCGTTATCGGCGAACACAACCAGCAGGTCGTCCGAATCCCCGGCGCGTGCTGGCACGGGTTCAAGGTGATCGGCAACGAACAGGCGCTTCTCGTGAACTTCCCGACGAACCTCTACGACTACGAGGATCCCGACGAAGAGCGACTGCCACACGATACCGACGAAATCCCCCTCGACTGGGAGACTGAACCCCACGAATGAAGGGCGTCCTCCTCGCCGGTGGGACCGGCTCGCGCCTGCGTCCCATCACGCACACGGGTCCGAAACAACTTGTTCCGGTCGCGAACAAGCCGGTGATCCAGTACGCGATCGAAGACCTCCGCGAAGCAGGAATCACGGAGATCGGTGTCGTCCTCGGCAACAAGGGTCGCGAGGCAATCCAATCGTTCCTCGGCGACGGAAGCAAGTTCGGTGTCGAAATCACCTACATCGTCCAAGGCCGACCCTTGGGGCTCGCCCACGCGGTCGGCTGTGCGGAATCGTTCGTCGACGACGACGACTTCGTCGTCTACCTCGGCGACAACATGCTCAAGCGCGGCATCGTCGACGTCGTCGACGGGTTCTGTGCTGGTGAGTTTGATGCCGGAATCGCCCTCCAGGAAGTCGACAATCCGACGCAGTTCGGGATCGCGGATGTCGACGAAGCCGGCAGGGTCACTCGGCTCATCGAGAAGCCGGATGATCCTCCTTCGAATCTTGCCCTCATCGGAATCTACGTGTTCACGCCACAGATCTTCGATGCGATCGAGGCGATTGAACCCTCCTGGCGCGGCGAACTCGAGATCACCGACGCGATTCAACATCTGCTCGACGACGGCGGCGCGATCGACTCGCAAGTTGTTGAAGGCTGGTGGAAAGACACCGGGAAGCCGGAGGACGTACTCGAAGCGAACCGACTGGTCCTCGAGGATCTCGAAGCGACACGAGCCGGCTCTATCGACACGGACGCCAAAGTCGAGGGGCGGGTTGACCTCGCAGAATCCTCGCAGATCGAATCGGGTGCGGTCGTCCGCGGACCCGTGTCGATAGCCGAGAACACGACCATCGAACCGGGCACGTACGTCGGGCCATACACCGCGGTCGGCGCGAACTCCACGATCCGAAACGCCCACATCGAGAACAGCGTCGTGGTCGGGGACACCGATATCACGACGAGCGGGCGGATCATCGATAGCTTGATCGGTCGCGGAGCCGCGATCGGAAGCGCCGAAGGCCGGCTCCCGGAAGGTCGCCGACTCGTGGTTGGCGAGAACTCACAACTCGAACTGTAACCATGCGTGTCATTACCCTCGAATGTCCGGAATGCGGCACCGTCGTCGCCGCGAACGAAATCGAAGACAATCGGATCATGAAGTGTCCCGGCAACGACTGTGAATCCGTCCTCCGATTCGATGATCTCCCGGAAGACGACCGGTCGTTCTATCTGAAGAACAGAGAGCAGTATCGACTCTAAAGCAGATCCGCGAGGTCCTCGGCGAGCGTCGACTGGGGACGATCGAGCGCTTCCTCGACTGCCGCCGTATCGAGACACGTGTACCGCGGTCGTTCCGCGTCGCGATCAATGTCGTTCATCGAACTCTCCGTGAGCGCCGCGTTCTTGAACCCGGCTTCCTCGACGATCAGTCCGCCAAACTCGTAGGGCGTGACACAGGATCGGCTCGCGACGTTGAACGTTCCCTTCTGATCGGTTTCGAGGAGATTCAACAAAGTCTTCGCAGTCGCTTTTGCGTACGAGGGCGAGACTCGCTGGTCGGTGAACAACGGGATCTCGTCTCCTTTGCGTGCCTTCTCAAGCACCCATGCCGGGAAGCCCGATATCGATCCGTCCGGTGGTAACCGACCGTACACGAACGACAGGCGGGCGATTAGTGGATCCGAATGTGCGTCCTGAACACGTCGCTCTCCCGCGAGTTTCGACTCGCCGTACTCCTGTTTCGGGTCGGGTTCGGCCGTTTCCGAATAGGGAGCAGTCTCCTCGCCGCTAAAGACGTAATCCGTCGAGGTGTGAACAAGTGTGGCGTCGACGCTGTCAGCGGCCCGCGCCACGTGTTCGGCCCCATCCGCGTTGACCGCGTGCGCTTGCTCGGGATCGGTCTCACATCCATCCACGTCCGTCATCGCCGCGCAGTTGACGATCGCGTCAGGATCGACTTCGTTGACAAGTTCGTTTACCGCAGTCGATGAGGTAATATCGATCTGGTGGCTCGGACAGTCAAATCCCGGATCCACCGAATGATATGCGGTAATAACTGATTCGTTTCGATCGAGTGCGACCGACGTGACGTTTCCACCCAATAATCCCCCCGCACCTACGACGAGTACCCGCATGCGGACCGGTCTGATAGATAGTGATTTATATGTGACGACACACCCCTCAAATCAATGCGTGTACTCGTGACTGGAGGTGCCGGATTCATCGGCTCGAACTTCGTCCACTACCTCCTGGAAGCGACGGATCATAACGTTACAACGCTCGATTCGCTCACCTACGCTGGGACGACCGAGAATCTCTCTGAGGTTCTCGATCACGAGCGGCACCGGTTCGTCGAGGGAGACATTAGAGACGAAGCACTCATCGACGATCTCGTTGAGGACTGTGACGTGATCGTCAACTTCGCCGCCGAATCGCACGTCGACAGGTCCATCCAAGACGCCGAACCCTTTGTCTCGACGAACGTCGACGGAACACGAACGCTACTCGATGCCGCGCTGGAACACGATCTCGATTCTTTCGTCCAGATCTCGACGGACGAGGTGTACGGCACGATCGAATCCGGAAGCGTGGATGAGGACGCTCCGCTCGATCCCAGAAACCCCTACTCGGCGACGAAAGCGAGTGCTGACCTCCTCGCATTGAGTTATTACACGACGCATGATCTTCCGGTCATCGTGACGCGGTCGTCGAACAACTACGGTCCTCATCAGCACCGTGAGAAACTTATTCCGAAGTTCATCACACGCGCGGCAGCCGGTGAGACACTCCCCGTGTACGGCGACGGCTCGAATGTTCGTGAGTGGCTGTACGTCGAGGATAACTGTCGGGCGATTATGACGGTTCTTGAAAACGGCACCCCGGGAGAGGTGTACAATATCGGAAGCGGAACGGAGCTGACGAACATCGACGTCACCGAACGAATCATCGAGATGGCGGATGGCTCGGAAGATCAGATCGAATTTGTCGAAGATCGCCCCGGTCACGATCAACGATACTCCCTTGACGCGACCAAACTTCGATCGCTGGGATGGGAGCCGGAACGGAGCTTCGAGGACGGGTTAGCAGAGACCGTCGAACACTATCTCTAACTTTCCTTCAGGAGAGTACTAGCTCGTTGGTTTGGCGTAGACCACTATCGTAACGCGGTCGTGGGGAGAGTGGCGTCACGTGATGAGTTCTTTCAGCCAGTCATCGAGTTGCGGCACACATGTCCACACTACAGCCCTCTGGCTCCCCTGATGAGAGGAAGAGTACATTTCGTGTGCTTTCACTCGGTGTGCTCGGCGATCTCCGTCTGCGTCTCTAAGAGATCGCCGAATCGAGATCAAGTTCGTACTCGTAGTACTGCCTACCGCTCAGCCCCTTGTTCTGCTCGTGGCATCAAAGGAACCCCAGCATGTGGAGGGCCGAGAGGTGGTCTTGGATGCGCTTCAGCGTCGATCGCGGGCCTCCGGCTTCTCGACGATTCCCGCTACGTGCCCCGTCTCGTCCGCCGAACACGCCGATCATCGCCGCGGTTACAGGCGAGATTGCCCCGGCCGCGAGCACGACGTCAGTCTTTAGCGGCCTCTCTACACAGATCTACAGACAAACGATACGTGTAAACCGTCTGTCTTGGTAGTTGATATCTATGCCACTAGGCGACGAACACGACAGATGGATCGCAGATGACGAGTGGCGGACGATTGTCGCGAACGTCCCGCTCGTCTCGGTTGATCTTGTGATTGAACACGATGGAGGTGTCATCCTCGGCAAACGGGAGAACGAGCCCGCAAAAGGTGAGTGGTTTGTGCCCGGTGGGACGGTATTAAAAAATGAATCTCGCACTGATGCGGTCCACCGCGTAGCCAAAGACGAACTCGGTGAATCCGTTGTCATTGAAGATTGTCTCGGCACCTATGAACACTTCTACGAGACGGCTGACGTCGATGGCGTCGACTCAAAACACTACCTCGCAACCGGGTACCGCTGTCACTTCACATGCGACAATCCAGATATCGTCAGCGACGAGCAACATAGCGATTTCCAAGTCTTTCACCCACCCTTCGAGAATCTCCATCCGTACGTTGAGCAGTATCTCAACGATCGCTAGCCCACACTATCACTGATCTGACTCAGATCCTCTCCACGCACTCTCTACCGCCGATTCTCTTTTGGCCCTACCTTTTTTAAGCTCGTTAGCAGCCGTGTCTCAACCTCTTCAGCGTCGGCGGCGAGGTTGCGAAGAAGCGCGACGACGGCAGCATCGACAATTCGCACATCGTTGAGGCTGAAGAATGTGACCGTTCGCTCGCGCGCGTGGCAGCATCGTCCAGCAGCGTGTTCGCGTCCTCCAGGTAGTTGATCTCGTCCCACACGACGCGGTGCGTCCCACCGATGCGATCGAACTGTCGGTACAGCCCGTCGAACGCGTCGCCGGTCCCGAGTCCCCGCTCCGAGAATCGGCTGGCGCGCACGAAAAACTGCCCGTCGACGAGACTGCGAACCACGGTTCCGACCACCGACGAGAGTACCCAAGAACGCCTCGTGGGCAGCGACTACTCGCCGACGCTGTTGAGCGCACTATTCAATTCGAAGCACTCGCGGACGACGTCGCTGTCCGCGACCCGATACCGGCGTGGTGACGTGTTCGGAACGTCCTCGATGAGTTCGACCTCACACAAGAGGTCGGTGTAGTTGCCAACGGTCTGGCGCGTGACGCCGGCGTGTGCTGCGAGTTCGGTTTTGTTGAACTCACGATTTGGCGGGAGATCAAGCAACGCGTCGACGAGAATCGGGATCGCATCGTGCTGCGTGAGGTAGAGCCACCCGCTTGGGTGCTCTTTCCGAAGTTCCTTTGTCGCCCCGCGGTCGTCCGCGTGATCCATACTGCTCATACAGTGAGACTCCATCTGTGGGTATAAGCGTTCTCACCAACGTTAACGGTCATTAAGAGTCTTCGTGTAAGAAGGAGAACCGAAGAGCATCATTGGAAGTGACTCCACTATACTGGAGATCGACTGTGCCCCCCCCGGAC